>SKHA01000344.1 GCA_007117185.1 Spirochaeta sp.
CGTCTGGGCGCGGCGTAACGCCGCCGCGCTCCTTCGCGACGACGCGGACCTTTCCATTCACCAGACCGAATGGCTCAAGGATACTCCCCCAGTGGACCTGATCACCGCCAATCCGCCGTATCTTTCTGTTTCCGAGGCAGAGCGTGCGTTGGACCAGGGCTGGGGCGAGCCGATGATCGCCCTGGCTGCCGGTACTGACGGCCTTGACGGATATCGAGAGATCATCCCGCAAGCGATAGACCACCTCAATGCAGATGGATATCTTGTGATGGAGTGTGGGTTTCAGCAGGCAACAGCGATCTGCAGGCTCTGCGAAGAAAACGGTTTTGTGACAGTTGGCGTCCGACAGGACCTGGCAGGAAACGACCGTGTGGTCCACGCCCGGCGGGGTCGCGATTCATAGTATGGTAAGAGAACTCGAACACCTGAGAAAGATCATCTCCAGCTACCGTCCTCCAGAACAGGAACGGATCATCGCTGCTGCCGAGCGCTCCCGGGAGCTGCACGAGGGACAGCTGCGGGAATCGGGGGAACCCTACTTCACCCACCCCCTGCAGGTGGCAGAGATCCTCGTGGAGATGAGGATGGACGCGGCGACGGTCATCGCCGCCCTTCTCCACGACGTTCTGGAAGATACGGTTATCACCAAAGCTGAACTTCGCAAGCATTTCGGACGGGAGGTGGAATCCCTCGTCCAGGGTGTAACCAAGATCTCCATCGTCAACGCCCATAACCGCAACGTTCAGGAGTCCGAGACGATCCGCAAGATGCTCCTGGCGATGGTGAAAGATGTTCGGGTCATCCTGATCAAACTGGCAGACAAACTGCACAACATGCGCACCCTTGAACACAAACAGGGTCCACGGCAGCGGGAGATAGCCCAGGAAACACTGGACATCTACGCGCCCCTCTCGGGCCGCCTGGGCATCAGCTGGATGAAAGACGAGCTGGAAGACCTGTCGTTGAAGCACCTGCACCCCGACGTGTACCGATCGATCAAAGAGCTGGTATCGGAGAAGCGCGCCCAGCGGGCCAGCTACCTGGAACGGGTCCGCGGCACGATAATGCGGGAAGCGCAAAAGGAACGCATTCCCGTCCTTGTAGAAACCCGGGCCAAGCACTTCTACAGCATCTATCGCAAGATGAAGCGCTTCGGCAAGGAGCTCAACGAGATCTATGATCTTCTGGGTATCAGGATTCTCTGCGACAACAACGCCCAGTGCTACCAGCTCCTGGGGATGATTCACCGGCTATGGCCACCCATCGAGGGGCGCTTCAAAGACTACATAGCGATGCCCAAGTCCAATCAGTATCAGAGCCTGCATACCGCCGTGCTGGGCTACCATGGGCGCATCATCGAGTTCCAGATCAGAACTCAGCAGATGCACCAGACGGCGGAGTACGGGGTTGCCGCACACTGGCTGTACAAGAGCGGTGTCAACCGCGAGCAGGTGAAACCAACAGATCTGGCGATCATGCAGCGGGTACGGACACTGAAGGATTCCCGCACCACCTCCAACGAGTTTCTGGAAGAGATCAAACGGGAGATCCTGCGGGATTCGATCTACGTCTTCACTCCTCGGGGAGAAGCGATCCAGTTTCCCAAGGGTTCCACCGCGATCGATTTCGCATACCACATTCACACCGAGGTGGGGCACCACACCATGGGGGCCAAGGCGGACGGTAGCATCATTCCGCTGCGGGAACCCCTGAAAAACACCCAGGTTATCGAGATTCTCACCTCGCCCTCGGCGCACCCCCACATGAACTGGTTGCGTTACGCCCGAACGTCCCGAGCTCGCAACAAAATACGCGCCTGGCTCAACAAGAACGATGAACACCTGATCATCAATCAGAGCATCATCGCCCGCAAACAGGCAGTGGAACGGGTCACCCGCAGTAACCAGAGTACCCCCAAACCCTCCGCTCCGACGGTCTCGCCGGAGACCTCGGAAATCTTTGACGAACACAAAGTTGCGGTCAGAGTCGGAGACGACACAAACCTGATGGTCCACTTTGCCCAGTGCTGCTCCCCCCGCACCGGTGACGATATCGTCGGCTACGTTTCCCGCGGTCGGGGCATCATCGTTCACAAGCGGTCGTGCCGCAGTCTGTTAAGCATACCAGACGTGAAGGAACGCACAATCGACGTGGAGTGGGAGACCGTTTCACCACGGGCCACCCATCGCTTCCGGGTAGTTGCCCGCAGCACCTCGGACCTGTTCAGCGAAATCGAGGGGGCGGTCCGCAAGATTCACGGACACCTCATTGAGGGCCGGATTGATGAGCTGCCCAACGGAAATATGGAAGCCCGATTCACCCTGGAGCTGGAACGGAATCAGGACCTGCGTAAGATCGCCAAAAGCATTCGCGCCGTACCAGCGGTGATGAGCCTGCACGATCTCTCCTGAACGCGTAGAGACCACCCCGGTTTGCCCCACCGCTCTTCCCTGCGTATCTTCTACGCGCAAAGGAGAAATGAATGGCAGAAATTACCTTCAAGAACCAGCCGGTTCACACCTGTGGCACCTTACCTTCCAAGGGCAGTACCGCTCCGGACTTCGTCCTTACCAATGGCAACCTTGAGGATGTAACCCTTGAAACCTATCGTGGGAAAAAGAAGGTCCTGAACATCGTACCCAGTCTCGACACCGGAGTCTGCGCCACCAGCGCCCGCAAGTTTGACAAAGAGATCGCCAAGCGGGACGACGCGATCTGCCTCACCATCAGCGCAGACCTGCCCTTTGCGGCGACACGCTTCTGCAAGACCGAGGGTGTTGCCAATGTGATAACCCTGAGTGAGATGCGTGATCGCTCCTTTGGTCGTGACTATGGCTGCGAGATGATCGACGGCCCTCTGGCGGGGCTTCTCAGTCGAGCAGTGGTGGTACTGGACGAGGAAAACACCGTCCTCCATGTGGAACAGGTGCCGGAGATCGCCCAGGAACCGGATTACCTCGCCGCCCTGACAGCTCTTTGATCCGGAACGGTGATCGCCCGGGACGGCGCTCCTGCCTCCGGCATTGACAACCACCGGACCGGGGTCTACCATTTCCGGCAGTGGGCGTCACAATCAAGGATGTAGCCCGAGAGGCGGGGGTCAGCACTGCCACCGTCTCCCGGGTCATCAACAATGACAACCGTATTACTCCAGCAACGCGTCAGCGAGTCCTGAGAGTCGTTTCCCGACTCAACTACAAGGTCAACACCATTGCCCGCAGCCTCAAGTCCAAGCGTTCACTCACCGTGGGGATGGTTGTCCCGGAGATCGACAACGTCTTTTTCATGCGGGTTGCCCGCGGCGTAGAGGACCACCTGGGAGAGAAGGGATACTCCATGATCGTGGTCAATGCCCGGGAGAGCCGTCTCCGGGAGGAAGGCGCGGTGGAACTACTGCTGGAAAAACAGGTAGACGGGATCATCGTGGTGCCCAGCGAGCGCGACGGCTCACACCTGAAGATGATCCATGATGCCCAGGCTCCGGTTGTGCTGGTGGACCGTCTGGTGGAGGGGTTCCAGAGTGACGCCGTACTGGTGGACAACGAAGAGGCCACCTTTCACGCGATGATGGATCTTATCGACGCCGGCCGGCGTAACTTCGGGTTTATTGGCGGCTTCAGGGAGATTTTCACCGCCGAAGAACGCTACCGCGGTTTTCGGCGGGCCATTGAAGAGCGTAATGTGCCGCTGAATCCCGATCACGTCTGTTTCGGCGATTACCACATGGAAAGCGGGTACGATCTCATGAAGCGGCTGATGGAATCCAGGGTGCCACCGGAGACGCTGATGGTGGCCAACTATTTCATGCACATTGGTGCGATCCGCTATCTAAGCTTCTACCGTCACCGGGTTCCCCCGTCTCTGTTCATCGCTACGTTCGACAATATGGAGTTCTCGTCTGTCTCGGGAGTCCCGGGACTCTCCATCGCCCAGCCGATTGATGAGATCGGACGCCAGGCAGCGGCGATGCTCCTGCGACGCATTGAAGGGGACAGCAGCGAGTGGCCCCGGATCCAGAGGCTTCCCACAAACATCATATCCCACGATACTGCCTGACCGGAGGTAACCAGATGAACAGCGAGTCACTCACCTACGCCGTCCGTGTGCAGGTTTCCGCCATTCTGGTGGCGCTTATTACTGCCGGGGCGTTCGTGGCGATCCCGCTGCCGGGGTCACCGGTACCGATGGTCCTGCAGAACATGTTTGTAATCCTCACCGGACTAATTTTACCACCCCTGGCGGCGATGGGCACCATCGGGGTGTACCTGTTCCTCGGCGCCATCGGTCTTCCGATCTTTTCCGGTGCCAGCGGCGGCCTGGCCCACCTGGCAGGCCCCACCGGGGGATTTCTTCTGGGATACATCCCCGCCGCGGCGATCACTGCGGTAATAGCTCACGGCGGCAGCCGAGGGGCGGCACGAATCGCGCTGGCCCTGACCGCCGGATTTCTTATGGTGTACGTGGTGGGGGTTCCCTTCCTGGCCCGGATACTGGAGATTCCCCTGAATCGCGCCATTGTCGTTGGGATGCTTCCGTTTCTGCCGGGAGATCTGATCAAGGCGATTGTTCTGGCCGGACTGGTGAAGACAATACCTCCGTCGGTATGGCGCAGCTGGTCCTGAACGGTCTCTCCCTGGAACTGGGAGATCCCCCTGTCCCGGTATTGTCACGGATCTCCTTTTCCTGTGAACCCGGTACGGTAACCCTTCTGCTTGGACCGAACGGGTGCGGAAAATCGGTGCTCCTGCGGACAATCCTGGGGCTCTGTCCCGGTTACAGCGGCACCATCGCCTGGGACGGATCGGTCCTGAGCAGACAGTTCCGCCGTTTGCACGGCCAGAGCGGGGTTGTCTTCCAGAACCCGGAGCAGCAAATCTTCGGGGCCACCGTCCGTGAAGACCTGCTTGCCGGGCAACCTCGGGATACGGTAATCGACCAGGTGATCCTTCAGGAGCTGGGGCTGACGGAGCTGCTGCTTCGATCTCCGGCGGAGCTGAGCGGAGGGCAGCGGCGCAGGCTGGCCCTGGCGGGGGCGTTCGTGGGCAACCGCAGAATCCTCTTTCTGGACGAACCGTTTCTGGAACTCGACTACCCGGCGGTGGAGGGGCTGGTCCGCCTGGTGATTCGCTTTCGCGACGCCGGGGGGATCGTAGTAGTGGCCTCCCACGAGACCCGGGATATCTGGCCGTTGACCGACCGGGTTGTGTTGCTGGTGAACGGGGTGGTCCGCTTCTCCGGCAGCCGGGACGATGCCGCCGGGGTCCTTCTGCCGGAGTACGGACTACGACCCCTGGCCGCACCGGGAGCGCCCCCGGCATGAAACCTGCTGCCATGGTAATCCTGCTGCTCATCGCCCAGATCGGATTGCTCGTTCTTCCGGATACCGTGGCCATTGTTGCCGCGGTGCCACTGGCTGTCGTTCTGACGCAGTTGTCCCGTCGTCCCCTCCGGGCGATGCTGCGGCCCCTGGGAGGAATCACCGCGCTGTTGCTGATGGTGCTGGTGGTACGACTTATCTCCGTTCCATCCTGGGCTACGTTGTACGCCTGGGGAGGCTACGCCGCTCGCCTGCTCATCTCCCTGCTTCTGGTACTCTCGGTGGTGTTCCGACAGGGGATCACCAGGTTGCACCGGGGGATTCTGGAAATCCTGCGCCCGCTGCCGAGGTGGTTCCGCAACCCTCTCGGCGATGTGATCGGCTCAGCGCTGTACATGATCCCTGCCGTTACCACCGTCCTCCGGGAGATTCGTGGAACCGTGACGATCCGCTACGCCGGCGCCAGCGGTGGCGCCCTCACCCGTATTGGGGCGCTGAGCCGTTCGGCAGTGGTGGTACTCTCCAGAATACCCCGGCCTCGAGCGGAAGCGATGGTGGTGCGCGGCATCATCCAGGAAGAGGAACCAACGTGAACCAGATCGTTCTGTATCAGCCGGAAATCCCCCCGAATACCGGAAACATCGCCAGAACCTGCGCCGCCACAGGGACGGCACTCTCCCTGATCGAACCACTGGGATTTTCCCTGGAGGACCGCTATATGCGCCGGGCAGGACTCGATTACTGGGAGGATCTCACATTGAACATCTTCCCGGGCTGGGAGCCCTTTGTTACCTCCCTCGACCTGAGGGATGGCCGCCCTGGGGACGGGGGAACCCGTATCGCCCTGCTCTCCACCCGGGGCGTTCGGCGATACACCGAGATTCCCGCGGACCAGCCCGTCGCTCTGGTATTTGGTCCTGAGACACGGGGACTGCCCGCCGACCTTCTTGCACGACACCGTGAGGACAGTTATCGTATCCCCATGAAGCCGGGACAGCGTTCGCTGAACCTGGCCAACACAGCTGCGCTGATCCTGTACGATCTGCTGCGAAGACAGGGATTTCCCGGACTCGAATGAAGTTGAACACAATGGAAGAGAGGTAGTGGTGAAAAATATTGGTATCGTCGGTCTGGGCTTTATGGGGTCTGCTATTGCCCGGGGGATCCGCCGGGCCTCACCGGAGGCGACCCTCCGTATTCTTGAGAAGGACCACCACCGCCGTGAGACGGCGGTCCAGGAGCTTTCTGCGTTGGACTGCACCGACCATCCGGGGGAGCTCTTTCATGAAAGCGAGATAATCATCCTTGCAGTGAAGCCTCAGGATCTCACAGCCCTGGAACTACCGACAATCGGGAAGGTGCCGCTGGTCTCCGTTCTCGCTGGTGTCTCCACCGAATCGCTTGGTTCAGCCCTTGGGGCTGAAGTTGTCATTCGGATCATGCCCAACCTGGCGGCAGACATCGGTCGCGCCGTGGTAGGCATTACCTTTCCCGCTACGGTAACAAAAGAGCAGCGGGAGCAGATCCTGACCCTCCTGGATCCCCTGGGGACACTCCTGGAGGTACCAGAACGCCTCATGCCCGCCGTCACGGCCGTCTCCGGTAGCGGGATAGCCTTTGTTCTGCAGTTCATCGAAGCGATGGCCCTGGGAGCGGTCCAGGAAGGGTTGCCCTACCCGCAGGCCATCAGAGCAGCCCGGGACGTAACGGAGTCGGCGGCGCTACTGCTGCGGGAACTTGAGATTCACCCCCGGGAGCTGATGAGCCGCGTATCTTCTCCGGGAGGAACCACCATCGCCGGGCTGCGCGCCCTGGCCGATGGCGGGCTTGACGGGACAGTCATGAACGCCCTGGAACAGGCTGCCCGTCGCTCCCGGGAGCTGGAAGGTTAGCGTCATCCTTCGGTGATGTGACGTCGGGCAATCATCGCGCCCTCCCCTGATGGGTAGCTTTTCGGCCCCCCGGTGCGATAGAATCCCCCATGCTCGACCTCAAATTTGTCCGGGAAAACCCGGATGTGATCCGTGAAAACATCCGCAATCGTCACGTCAGCGGCGATGTGGACGCGGTGATCTCCCTCTACGATCAGCGAAGCGCCGCGATCCAGGCGGTGGAGTCTCTGCGGAACGAACGCAACCGCAACGCCCAGGCGATGAAGGGATCCCTGCCTCAGGAAGAACGCACCCGTCTTATCGAGGAAGGTAAATCGCTGAAGGAACAGATTGCCGCAGCGGAAGCGACGTTGACATCTGTTGAGCAGGAACTGCAGCGACGCGCCGAGGAGCTTCCCAACCTCACCCACCCTGACACCCCGTCAGGAGCCCAGGAGTCAGATAATCGTGAGCTGGAACAGGTCGGGTCCGTCCCGGTTTTCTCGTTCACCCCGCGTGATCACGTTGCCATCGCCGAGGAGCTGGACCTGGTGGATTTCGAGAACGCCGGACGGGTCTCGGGAACGAAATTCTACTATCTGCGCAACGAGGCGGTGTACCTGGAACTGGCGCTGATTCGTTTCGCAATGGATATCCTGCAGAACCATGGCTTTACCCCGATGATCACCCCGGATATTGCCCGGACCGAGGTTTTACAGGGGATCGGTTTCAACCCCCGGGGTCCCGAGTCCAACATCTACAACATCGAGGACGAAGGGACGAGCCTGGTGGGTACCGCCGAGATCACCCTGGGTGGTTACTATCAGAACCAGACCATTCCTGCAGAGGAGTTGCCGATCCGGATGGGCGGGCTCTCTCACTGTTTCCGTCGGGAAGCCGGTTCTGCCGGACAGTTCTCCCGCGGGTTGTACCGGGTGCACCAGTTCACCAAGGTTGAGATGTTCGTGGTCTGCCTGCCGGAACAGTCCGAACAGATCCACCGGGAGCTGCTGGAGATCGAGAAGGAGATCTTCTCTTCCCTGGAGATTCCCTTTCGCGTCCTGGACATCTGCAGCGGTGACCTGGGCGGCCCGGCGTTCCGCAAATATGACCTGGAGGCGTGGATGCCCGGCCGTGGAACCGCCGGAGAATGGGGCGAAATCACCAGCACATCCAACTGCACCGATTTCCAGAGTCGCCGGTTGAACATCCGCTACAGCGGCACCGGAGCAGACGGAAAAAAGGAACGGGGGTACGCGCACCTTCTGAATGGCACCGCTGTCGCGGTTTCCCGGGCGATCATTGCGATACTGGAAAACTTCCAGCAGGCCGACGGTTCGGTTCTGATTCCCCCGGCGCTCCAGGGGTATACCGGTTTCGAACGAATACCGGCGAAACGGGACGCCGGAAAAGCCAAAACGGGATGACAACCGCGCTGCCTCTGGTCATCGCCGAGATCGGCACCGCCCACGGCGGTGACCTGCACCGGGCCCGGGATCTGGTAATCGCCGCCCGGGAATCCGGGGCGGATCTGGCCAAGTTTCAACTGGTCCGGGCTCATGAAATTCTCCATCCTGCATCAGGGACGGTGGAGCTTCCCGGAGGAAGGGTCCCCCTGTACGACCGCTTTCTGGAAATTGAACGCCCGGTGGAGTTCTATCACGCGCTACAGGAGATTTGCAGGGACAACGGGATCAAGTTTCTGTGCACTCCCTTCGGGTTGGAGAGCGCTCGTCTCCTGCGGGGTCTGGGTGTGGATTCAATAAAAATTGCCTCGCCGGAGCTCAACTATCACCAGCTGCTGCGGGAGGTATCGAGTTACGGGGTTCCACTGGTGCTCTCATCAGGAGTAGCTACCGTCGCCGATATCGCGGAAAGCCTTGAGGTGATCAGCGGCAACAGCAGCCACAACGTGACCCTGCTCCACTGCGTCACCTCGTATCCGGCCCCTGAAGAAGACTACAACCTGCGGGTGATTCCGGCGCTGAGGAACCTGCTGGGTGTACCGGTGGGGATCTCGGACCACTCCATGGACCCCATTCTCGTCCCCACCCTGGCCACCACCGTCGGGGCGACGATCATCGAAAAACACATAACCCTGGACCGGAGTAACTCCGGGCTGGACGACCCCATCGCCCTGGAACCGGACCAGTTCCGGCAGATGGTCCAGGAGGTCAGGCGCATATCCGCGCAGCTGCAGGAAGCCGCCACCGATCCCCTGGAGCTGCGGCGGCGGAAACTGCTGCTGCAGAAGGAGATTCAGGATCGTTTCGGATCGGCCCGGGTTGAAACAGTCCTGGGTAACGGAGTCAAGACGCTGGCAGCCAGCGAGAAGCGCAACTACGGGTACACCAACCGGAGCATCCACGCCATGCAGGACCTGCCGCCGGGTACGACCCTCAACGAGGGAAACTGCGCAATCCTTCGGACCGAAAAGAACCTCACCCCGGGGCTTCACCCCCGGTACTGGGAACGGATTCTGGGCAGCAGAACCACCGTCGCCGTCACTGCCGGCGACGGAATCCTGTGGGACCACATTCTGAACTACCGATAACGGCGCTCCCATGTCCCGCCGGGAGCGCCATCCCCTGCGCCTCGGATCCCCTGCCTTCCAGCGATCTCAGGCGACGAACTTCCGCAGTACCGTGTGCAGGATTCCCCCGTTCCGGTAGTACTCAACCTCTACAGGGGTATCGATGCGGCAGACGGTGCTGAACGTCCGGGTAGAACCGTCGTCTCCGGTCGCGATGACCTCAACGGTCTGGCCCGCCTGCAGTTCGTCCGTGATAGCGATGGTGTAGCTTTCCATTCCGGTAAGGCCCAGCGTCGCGGCTGTCTCTCCGGGCTGGAACTGCAGGGGCAATACCCCCATCCCGACAAGGTTACTGCGGTGAATGCGCTCGTAGCTTTCGGCGATTACCGCCCGAACGCCGAGCAACTGGGTGCCCTTGGCCGCCCAGTCCCGGGAACTGCCCATCCCGTAGTCTTTGCCGGCCAGAATGATCGTCGGCACCGCCTCGCGGCGATAGCGATCGGCGGCATCAAAGATGGAAACCACTTCACCGGTGGGAACGTGGGTGGTCCAGGAGCCCTCGGTTCCCGGAGCCATCCCGTTGCGAAAGCGGATATTGGCGAAGGTTCCCCGGGTCATGATCCGATCGTTTCCACGACGACTTCCGTAGGAGTTGAAATCGCTGCGCTGAACCCCCTGTCCGGCCAGGTAGCGGCCGGCGGGACTGTCAGGAGAGATCGCCCCGGCGGGGCTGATGTGGTCGGTGGTTATGCTGTCACCGGCAAGAACCAGGACTCGTGCACCGGTGATCGCTGAGATCGGGGCGACGTCCAGCCCCATCTCCTGGAAGAACGGCGGTTCCTGAATGTATCCGGACTCTGCCTTCCAGTTGTAGATCGATTCACCCTCAATGGGGATCGCGTTCCACTGGGCGTTGGAGTCTTCCAGCCCGTCGTAACTGGCGATAAACGCGTCCCGGTCCAGAGCCTTCTCGATGTATCCCTGCAGCTCGTCCGCGTCCGGCCAGATATCCTTCAGGTACACCGGATTGCCCTGTTCATCCTCACCGATCGAATCAGAGGAGAGGTCGATATCCACCGTGCCGGCAATCGAGTATGCCACCACCAGCGGCGGAGACATCAGGAAGTTGGCCCGTGTGTGGGGGTTGATTCGACCCTCGAAGTTGCGGTTTCCCGAGAGGACGCCTGCAACCACCAGGTCCCCTTCCTCTATGCCTCGAGCGATACCCTCAGGAACGGGACCGCTGTTTCCGATGCAGGTGGTGCAACCGTACCCCACAAGGTAGAACCCCATCTTCTCGAGATACTCCATCAGTCCGGTTCGCTGGAGGTACTCGGTGACCACCATCGACCCCGGGGCAAAGCTCGTCTTGATCCAGGGTTTGCGACGAAGCCCCTTTTCCCATGCTTTTCTGGCCAGCAACCCCGCTCCCAGCAGGACGCTGGGGTTACTGGTATTGGTACAACTGGTGATCGCGGCAATGACCACATCGCCGTGAGACAGCTCACTGCGAGAGCCATCTTCCAGGGTCACCGCTCCACGGCGGGCGAGAGCTGCTTCGTCAAGGGCGTAACCGCCGTCGGCTACGGACGAACCCAGGAGGGTGCGCCAGCGGTCCTTCACGTCGCTCACCGCGATTCGATCCTGCGGTCGTTTGGGTCCGGCGATGCTGGCTTCTACCTCGTCCAGGTCCAGCTCCAGGACCGCCTCGAACTGGGGATCCTCGGTATCTGCATCCCGGAACATGCCCTGGGCGCGGCAGTACTGCTCAACCGTTTTGATGAGTTCCTCGCTGCGGCCGGTAGACCACATGTAGTCCAGGGTCTGCCTGTCCACCGGGAAGAAGCCCATGGTTGCCCCGTATTCAGGCGCCATATTCGAAATCGTCGCCCGGTCGGGGACGGTCATCTGGTCAAGGCCGGGGCCGAAGAACTCCACAAACTTGCCCACTACCCCGTGGCGCCGGAGCAACTGGGTAATCTTGAGAACAAGATCCGTGGCGGTGATGCCGGGGCGCAGACGTCCCTTCACCCTTACCCCCACCACCGCGGGAGCAAGTGTGTAAAGGGGCTGGCCAAGCATTGCCGCCTCAGCTTCGATTCCGCCGACCCCCCATCCAACCACACCGAGACCGTTGATCATCGGCGTGTGGCTGTCGGTACCCACCAGGGAGTCGAAGTACGCAAGGCGAGTGCCGTCCGCTTCCCCGCGGACCTGAACCACCTTGCCAAGGTATTCGAGATTCACCTGGTGGCAGATACCGCTTGCCGGAGGAACCACAGAGAAGTTCTCGAATGCGGATTGACCCCACCGGAGGAACTCGTACCGTTCACGGTTTCTGCTGAACTCCAGCTCCGAGTTCTGCTGCAGCGCGGATCCACTGTTGAAAAAGTCCACCTGGACGGAGTGATCAATGACCAGATCCACGGGAAGCTGGGGGTTGATCTTTTCCGGGTCACCGCCGAGGCGTGCCATGGCGCTGCGCATGGCCGCCAGGTCAACCACGCTGGGAACGCCGGTAAAGTCCTGAAGGAGGACACGGGCAGGCTTGAAAGGCAACTCTTCACGTGCGGGACTGGCAGGATCGTAGGTGCCCAGAATTCTGGCATGATCAGAAGTCACCTCGAAGTTGTCCTCGTGGCGCAGGATCGACTCAAGAAGAACGCGGATCGAAAACGGAAGTTTCCGCACCGCAGGAAACCCCTGCGCGGCAAATGCTTCCAGGCTGAAATACTCTACCGTGCCCATCGCTGTCTGCAGCTCTTTCTTCACCCCAAACGAATCCCGTCTCGACGTGTTGCTCATCAATGTTTCTCCTTGATGTGTTAATATACCGGTCCTCGGAGGTAGTCGACTACCCTCTAATCTCAGTGTTATAGTCAACATAGGAGGGTAGATGATCAGGAATCTGGATGAACAACAGTCCATCCTTCGCACCATGTACACCCACATGGTTACCGCGCGGGAGATGGACCTGATAGAGCAGAGCTACACCGCCAGAGGAGAGGCGTTCTTTCACGTCTCCGGGGCCGGCCATGAGGGATCTGTTGCTCTGGCACCCCACCTCATTCCCCAGGACTGGCTTCATTGTCACTACCGCGACAAGGCACTGATGCTGGCCCGGGGGTTAACTCCGGAGATGTTCTTTCTGAGTCTCTTCAACAAGGACGGGTCCCACTCCCGGGGGCGGCAGATGAACGCCCATATGAGTGCTCCGTCCCTGAACGTTCTCAGCATCGTCGGTCCCGTCGGTAACAGCGCCCTCCAGGCGGTGGGCGTTGCCCAGATGGTCCGGGATCAACCGGAACGACCACTGGTTCTCTGTGCCCTTGGAGAGGGAACCACCCAGGAGAGCGAGGTCATTGAGGCTATCGGACACGCCGTCAGAATCGCTGCCCCGGTCCTTTTCGTCGTTCAGGACAACGCATTTGCGATCTCCACCAGAACCAGCGGACAAACGTTCTACTCCCGACCGGACGGCGAAGCCGATGAGTTTTACGGGATCCCCATTACCCGCATCGATGGCCGAAACGTGATAGAGGCCCTGAACACCTACGGAGAGGTGGTCACTGCGATCCGGAAGGATCGGAAACCCGGAATCGTGGTCTTCTCGGTGGAGCGACTGCACAACCACACCAACGCTGACGACCAGCGGATGTACCGCACCCCCGAAGAGATTCAGGCTGCTGCAGGGTCAGGAGATCCGATCCCCCTTCTGCGTCAGCATCTCATCGCCGCCGGCGTGACCGAATCGGAACTGGACGGAGAACGGGAGACGATCCGCCGTGCCCTGGAAGAAACCGCCCGATCAGCGCAGTACAGCGCCGAACCGGCACCCTTTGCTGGTGCCAAAGCACCGCTGCCACAGCACCTGACGGTTCGTGACCGTGAGTATCGCGGCAGCGGCGATCCCGAGCTGACGATGCTCGAGGCAATTCGCGACGTGCTGGACGATCGCATGGGAAGAGACCCCCGGGTCACCCTCTTCGGTGAGGATCTTGAGGACCCCAAAGGTGACGTCTTCGGCATCACCAGGGGACTCTCCCGCAAGTACGTCGGTCGGGTACAGAACAGCCCCCTGAGCGAATCCCTGATTCTGGGGGTCTCCATCGGACGCGCCCTGGCGGGGGGGCGCCCGGTGGCGTTCCTTCAGTTTGCGGACTTTCTCCCCATCGCCTACAACCAGATCTTTGCCGAGTTGGGCAGTATGTACTGGCGGACCGACGGCGGGTGGACCGTCCCGGTGATTGTCATGATCACCGCCGGTGGGTATCGCCCCGGCCTGGGGCCCTTTCACGCGTCCACCCTGGAGGCTCTGGTGGCGCACACCCCCGGGGTCGACGTATACATGCCTTCCACCGCCGGGGACGCCGCGGGGCTGCTGAACGCCGCCTTCGAGTCGGAGCGACCGACGATCTTCTTTTATCCCAAGAACCAGTTGAACGATCGTACCGGAGCGACCAGCCGTGACGTTGCCAAACACCTTGTCCCGCCCGGGGCAGCCAGGTATGTTCGCCGGGGAGACGACCTTACAATTGTTGCGTATGGCAACACTGTTCCCCTGGCTGCCAGGGCAGCTCAGGATCTGGAATCCCACGGAATTTCCACCGACCTCATTGATCTGCGCAGCCTGGTTCCCTGGGATGAAGAGGCAGTGCTGGAGAGCGTTGGTCGAACCGGTCGGCTGATCGTGACCCACGAAGACAACCATACCGCCGGGTTCGGCGCGGAGGTTGTCGCCACCGTGGCCGAGAAGAGCGACCTTCCGGTCATCTGCCGCAGGGTCACCCGGCCGGATACCTACGTACCCTGTAACTTCGGCAATCAGCTGCAGATTCTCCCGTCGTATCAACGGATTCTGGAGACAGCGGTGGACCTGCTCGGGGGATCGGTGATCTGGAAGAAGAACGATGGAGCCGAGAGCGGGGTGTTCGACGTGGAAGCGATCGGGTCAAGCCCCTCCGACGAATCTGTTACCATCGTAGAGTGGCACGTCAAAGAGGGGGCCACCGTGGCGGAGGGTGATCTCCTTGCGGAGGTGGAAGCAGACAAGGCGGCAGCGGAGCTGAAAGCCCCGGTTTCCGGGACGGTCCGGGAACTGCTGATAGGAACGGGTGACACCGTCCCGGTGGGAACACCGGTACTGCGGGTGACCACCGCCACGGACGCTCCGGCCCACGTGAAACAGCAGACCCGGGAAAACCCGGGCGAACCGATCATCACCGGGCTGGATGCTCTGACCCGGCAAATACATACCAAATCCACCGCTCCCGGCACCGACACAAGGGACGATGATCCCTCCTCACCGTGCCTTATCAGGGGAGTATCTGTCCGCAAGGGATCGCGGATCGTCACGAACGAGGAGATCGCTGCCCTCAGTTCCGACTGGAGCGCCGAGGACATCGAAAAACGAACGGGAATTGCCTCCCGGCACTGGGTCTCGGAGGGCGAGAACGTCCTCACTCTGGCGGTTGACGCTGCCAGAAGCGTTATCGCAGAGAGCGGCATCTCCGCGGCGGAGGTAGGGTTGATCATCTTCAGTACCGGAACCCCCTCCAGCACCACGCCCTCCATGGCGACGCTGGTTCAGCACGCCCTCTCGCAGGAGTCGGAAGAGCTGAGCTGTCCTGCTTACGATATCAACGCAGCGTGCAGCGGATACGTCTACGGCTTGCAGATAGCCTGGGATTATCTGCGCAGCGCGCCCCGGGAGCTGGTTCTGCTCATTACCAGCGAGGTCCTGAGCACGCGTCTGGACATGAAAGACTTCGGCACGGCGCCGATCTTCGGCGACGCGGCCACGGCAACCCTGATCGGGGGAGCCCGCTCCTCCGTCGCCGCAGATGCTGTTCTTGAGGTAATGCGCCCGGTAATCGCCGCCAAGGGCGAGTCCGGATCGACGCTGAGCGTACCCCAGGACAGTTCCTGTCCTGTTGCGATGGACGGACCGGCTGTGTATCTGGAAGCGGTAAAAGCGATGATGGCAAGCCTCTCCGCTGCTGCGTCCGCTTCAGGTATGAAGGCCGACGCCCTTGACCTGTACATACCTCATCAGGCAAACCAGCGCATCATCAACGCGATCAGGCAGCGGATGAAGGTGGACCAGTCACGGATGTTCAGCAACATCCGGGAAAACGGCAATACCTCGTCCAACACCATCCCCATTTGCCTGGCAGAGCTCCTCCCGACAAAAGAGCACGGCGACGTCTGGGGAATCACCGCTTTTGGCGGCGGTTTCACGTATGGAGCGGGTCTCCTGCGGACTCTCTGACCTTTCACCGGTCCAGTCGGATCATCTGAAGGACCGGTGAGTGACCGGTGAGTGACCGGGCATAAAAAAACCCCGGGGCAAAGGAGGTGAAATCCCCGGGGTTGAATCGCTATCTGGTAATGTGGTGCCGTGTCATCCTCTATAACAACCCACCGCGGCAACGGTTACATCACCAGCAAAAAAAACTTCAGATTTCGTCAGTTATCAGAACAGGCGCTGGAGAACCTTCAGGTACGAAGATCATCGCCGCAGAGTTAATGCAGTAACGCAGCCCTGTAGGTTCCGGGCCGTCCGAAAAAACATGCCCCAGGTGAGAACCACTGAGGCTATCCACGACCTCCAGGCGGACCATGCCGAAACTGCTGTCTACACGATAGCGAACCGCTCCCGGGGTGATGGGTCTGGTGTAACTGGGCCAACCGGTTCCCGAGTCATACTTGTCACGGGAGTGAAATAATGGTTCACCCGTGGCCGCGGAGTAGTAGGTCCCTTCAAGGGTGTTGTAATTGAGCTCTCCGGTGAATGCACGTTCCGTTCCGTGCTGTCGC
>SKHA01000026.1 GCA_007117185.1 Spirochaeta sp.
ATGAGAAAGAAGAACGAGATGTCCATCTCGCGGTATCCCGGAACGGTTCCCAGGAGGTCAAAAACCGGTTTGATTATCCGAATCGGCCGGGGGTTCCTGAGTTCTGTAGGAACAGGTTCATCCGCTTTCGGGTCCTCGATGACCAGCCCCCAGCCACTCTGACGGGCCTGCTCGCGAAGCGGTTCAAGCCGGTCGTGGGGAATGTACCCGCTCAACCAGGAAAGACTCTCCGAGGAACCCATTGTGGCGGCAACCCGGGCAAACTCCAGGTCATGGTTCAGTTGTTCCAGAGCTGCAGCCAGGAGAGGTTGCTTCGCCGCATGATCCTGGAGGGTGCGATCAATCGTGCCAATCTCCTGGACAACTTCGGCTATCCGCCGGGTTATCATCTCCTGTCCCGTCTCCGGAAGATTCACCGGGGCCAGGTTCCCCGCAAGGACCGGGAGCGACTCGCCATGATGGACCGCTACGATCCGCTGCAGCGTCTTGGTTTTCTTTACGGTGAGAATGTACTCGAAAGAACCTGAGATCTCTTCGATCCGCTCCGGGGTTCCCTCGAACGGGACAATGTGTATCCCCCGGGAGGCCAGCTCGCGTACTTTTTCCGGACTGAAGGGGCCCCAGGGCTGCATTCGCTCTGAATCGCGCTGCAAGCGGTCCCGCTCGTCCATCAACTGCGCCCGCTCGTCTGCCAGGGACACGATCTCCTCTGCCAGTTTCAATGCTTCATCCACAGCGGTGTCGCCGTCCACAGTTACTGCCGGGAGCGTCTTCCCCTTTGCGGGAGGGGGAACTATCGTCTGAATCCGCTCCAGCAGTGCTTTCTGCTCTCTCAGCGCTTCAGCGGTATCGATCTGCGCGGGCGGCACCACGATGTGCATCAACCCGAGATCCCGGAGTTCCTTCAACGCTGCCGAGCGGTCATCGGCAATAGTCACCAGTGATACCCGCTTCATTGGTACAATCATGACGCCGCCTTCACAAGGTTCCGTTTTGCGATCTTCCCGCGGACAACCTCGGCGGTCTGCTGATCTCCGAGGTAGATGCGGATCATCCGGATGTTATCCTTCGCTTCCGGGATCTTGACCTTCTCGAACAGGTTGACCCGCTGGGTAGTGGTCCGCAGTTCATCCGCCAGCAGCCGCAACTGCTCCTTCAGCACTTTCAGACGACCCTCAAGTTCCACCATGCTGCGCAGCGCGGCTACACCACGGTCCACCCACAGGGGCATGGTCACCAGGTCCCAGAGGCGTTCCACAAAGGAGATCCCCTCAAAAACGGGGATATCGATTCCGGCGATGTTTCCGGTGGAGGTCTCGATCTTCTCTACCTCCGCGTACGGCACCAGATCGATCCCATCGGAGAACACGCCCACCCACTGCTGCAGGTCCCGCCGCAGGGTCTCTTTTTCACGGCGCAGTTCGTCGTACTCCTGCTCAACCTGACGGATGACCATCTGCAGCTGCTGCTTCTTCAGCAACAGCGTTGGAAGGTATCGCTGGAACCGTTTGAGGGAGTCTTTTTGTTTCTTCAGCTCGTTTTTGGTCAGCTTGACCATCAGCGTACTGCCTCCCGGGGCCAGAACTGTTTGATCAGGTCAGTCTTCAATCCGGTCTCTTCCGGTCCGAAACAGTCGGCCAGGATCTTCCAGCCCAGATCAAGGGCCTCTTCAAGGGGGATATTCACCGAGAGGTCCATCATTGAGCGTTCGAACAGTTCCCCGTATTTCAGCAGCTTGTCGTCCCATTCGGACATGCGGAAACCCATGGACTTCTTCTCCTGGCTCTCCCGGTAGTTGGCGTAAAGCTTGATCATTCCGTCCATGATGGACCGGTGGTCGTCACGGGTGGTGTCGTTGACCAGCTGCTTGAGTCGTGACAGAGACCCGAATGGCTCGATGCGGCCGTTCCGGAGGTAGTACTGACCCTCGGTGATGTACCCGGTGTTATCCGGCACGGGGTGGGTCACGTCGTCACCGGGCATGGTGGTGACCCCGAGGATGGTGATTGATCCGGCCCCCTCGAAGTCGACCGCCTTTTCGTAGCGCGAGGCCAGCTGGCTGTAGAGGTCACCAGGGTATCCGCGGTTGGACGGGACCTGTTCCTGGGTGATGGCGATCTCTTTCATCGCGTCGGCGAAGTTGGTCATATCCGTCAGGAGTACCAGAACGCGCTTGCCCTTGAGGGCAAACTTTTCCGCCACAGCAAGGCTGATATCCGGCACCAGCAGCGCCTCAACAACAGGGTCGCTGGCGGTGTGGACAAAAAAGATCGTCCGGGAGAGGGCGCCACCGTCTTCAAGGGTATCCTTGAAGAAGAGGTAGTCGTCGTACTTCAGACCGATACCACCGAGGATGATGATGTCCACCTCCGCCTGCATGGCGATGCGCGCCAGCAACGGGTTGTAGGGTTCACCGGAGACGCTGAAGATCGGCAACTTCTGACTCTCTACCAGGGTGTTGAAGAGGTCGATCATCGGAATACCCGTGCGGATCATGTTCCGGGGAATGATACGCTTGGCCGGGTTGACGGAAGGACCGCCAATTTCGATGAGTCCCTCCGTGAGAACCGGGCCGTTGTCCCGGGGTTTGCCGGAACCATCAAAAACCCGACCAAGTAGATTGTCCGTGAAGGATACCTGCATCGGGTTACCGGTAAAGCGCACCTCGTCGCCGGTGGAAATGCCACGACCACCGGCGTACACCTGCAGGCTCACCTCGTCACCTCGCAGGCGGATCACCTCAGCCAGGGAGTCGCCGTAGCGTGATCCCACCACCGCCAGCTCTCCGTAGCGGACACCCTCGGCACGTACCGAGATAACGTTACCGACGATGGACTCAATCCGACTGTATACCTTACGCATAGTTCCCCCGGTTGTCGTATGCTTCCTGGGCAGCGCGCTCGAGTCCCGAGGCGACCGTTCCAAGCAGTTCCCGCAGCTCCTGTTCGAGCTTCCTGAACTCTTCAGATTCCCATTCTGCGCTGTTGTAATCGATAAACTTCTGTCTCATCTGGTAGAAGAACGTCCGCGCCTCTTCCTTGCTCTCGATGCGGATGTGGCTGCCGAGAATCTGGTAGAGAAGATCAAAGACATGGCGCTGCCGCTCCGTTCCCACGGCGGCGTCCACCTTGTCGAAGGCGTTCTGCTGAAGGTAGACCGCGTCGAGAAAATCGCTCTTCAGGTAGAGGATGTAATCCTCTACCGCAGTTCCCTCTTCACCGACAACCTTCATCATCTGCCCCACCTCGTCGCCGCGGAAGAGAACTCCCCGGGCGTACTCGGTCATGGAGCGGTCAACGGTGCCGTTGTACTTGCTCCAGCTGTCCATCGGGTCGATGGCGGGGTACTTTCGGGCATCCGAGCGCGCCCGGGAGAGACCGTGGAACGCGCCGACCACCTTCAGGGTAGCCTGCGTTACCGGTTCTTCGAAGTTACCGCCGGCAGGGCTCACCGTTCCGCCGATGGTTACCGAACCGGTGGCGCCAGTGCGCAGCCGCACCAGCCCGGCGCGCTCGTAGAACGCGGCGATCACCGACTCCAGGTACGCCGGAAACGCCTCCTCTCCGGGGATCTCTTCCAGGCGGCCGGACATCTCACGCATCGCCTGGGCCCAGCGGCTGGTGGAGTCTGCCAGGAGCAGGACGTTCAGACCCATCTGCCGATAGTACTCGGCGATAGTCACGGCGGTGTACACCGACGCCTCCCGGGCGGCCACCGGCATGGAGCTGGTGTTACAGATGATGACTGTCCGTTCCATGAGAGACTTGCCCGTTCGAGGGTCTGTCAACTCGGGAAACTCCCGCAACGTCTCCACAACCTCACCGGCCCGTTCTCCGCACGCGGCGATAATGACGATGTCCACGTCGGCGTTGCGGCTGGTAATCTGCTGGAGTACCGTCTTGCCGGCGCCAAAGGGGCCGGGAATACAGTACGTACCACCCCGGGCAACAGGCAGGAAGGTATCGACAATGCGAACCTTGGTGACCATCGGGACCTCCGGGCGCAACCGCTCTTCATACGCGTCGATAGCGCGCTTTACCGGCCACTCGAAGACCATCGTCAGTGTGTGTGTTTCTCCCCGCTCATCCTTCACCGTCGCGATCTCATGATCGACGTTGTAGTCGCCCTCGGGGGCGACAGAGACAACGGTGCAGGAGCCGAAGATTCCGAAGGGAACCATGATCCAGTGCTCAAAGATCCCTTCCGGAACGTGCCCCAGGGCGTCACCGCGAACAACGGTGTCACCGGCTTTGACCGTCGGGGTAAAATGCCACGTCTTGTTTCTTGGCAGCGCCTGCAGATACAGCCCCCGTTCAAGGAAGAACCCGGAACGTTCAGCCAGTTCCGGCAAGGGGTTCTGCAATCCGTCGACGATGGTGGTGAGCAATCCCGGTCCCAGTTCCACCGCCAGAAGCTCTCCAGTGAACTCCACGGGATCACCAACTGAGATCCCCCGGGTTATCTCGAAGACCTGCAGCTCTGCCTGGTCACCGCGAATACGGATCACCTCCGCCTTGAGGCGCTTCTCCCCGAGGACGATGTACCCGACCTCGTTCATCGAGACATCGCCGGAAACGGTCACACTGACCATATTTCCATTGATGGCTAGTACTTTTCCTGTTGTCATCGTGCTATCTCCATGAGTGATTCCGCAACACCGGCGTACTGCCTGTCAAACTCAGCGTCGCCCTGTTCGCGGTCAGCGATCCGGGCACGGCGGTGAGCAAGCTGCAGTTTCAGGTGATACAGGAACAGTATGTCCCGATCGAA
>SKHA01000293.1 GCA_007117185.1 Spirochaeta sp.
CACACCGGTACTGGTTACCGGCACCGAAGCCAGGGAGCTGGTGGACGCCGCCCAGGCGATTGAGCCGCTATGCCTTGAGCGGGCACTTGCTCACCGCGGGACCCCTGACGGCTCACCCCCACCCCGAGCTGTGGTATCCATGGGGGGAGAGGAACTTGTGCTCTATACCCTCTCGCCGGAAGGTCAGGTGCAGGGCACCATCGCTGGTAACAAGTGCGCCAGTGGCACCGGAGAGTTTTTTCGGCAGCAGCTGGGCAGAATGGATATGGACCTCTCGGAGGTCAACCTGATCCGGGCAGATCAGCAGACCTGCACCCTCGCCTCGCGGTGCTCCGTCTTCATGAAGAGCGACTGTACCCACAAGCTGAACAAGCGCGAAGCGAACCGCCAGGAGATCGCCCTGAGCCTGAGCAACGTGATGGCTACCAAGGTGACAGAGTTCCTGCACCGCGGCGGTATCAGCGACGGTACGGTGGTCCTCACCGGCGGGGTTACCCACAACGTCCACGTGCTGCGGTACCTGCGGGAGCTTTCCCCGGAGATCAACTTTATCGTGCCGGCCCAGGCGGCGTGGTACGAGGCGTACGGTGCGGCGCTGCTGGCGCAGGAGAGCGGCACGGTGGTGCAGGACCCCACCCGGCTGATCCGGGAACCCCGCATCCGCTTCGACACCTTTGCCCCCCTGACCACCGCCCGGCACCGGGTCACCACCTATCCGGTGCAGCGTGACCCCCTCCGCCGGGGCCACCGTTATGTCCTGGGCATCGACGGCGGATCAACAACCACCAAGGTGTGCCTGGTGGACAGCGAATCCCGCCGCATCGTTGCCTCTCACTACGGCAGAACCCACGGCGACCCCATTCAGGCCCTGAAAGGGTGCGTGGCAGAGCTGCAGAAGCAGGTGCGCCAGGCCATCGGCGAGGACGGGCAGATCACCATCGACCTGGTGGCGACCACCGGGTCATCCCGGGAGGCCCTGGGGCTTTTTGTGCAGACCCCGGCGGTATACAACGAGATCATCGCCCACGCTTGCGGAACAACCCAGTTCAGCGACTCCGTGGATACTATCTTCGAGATCGGCGGTCAGGACGCCAAGTACGTCCTGCTGCGCAACGGCGTTCCCGTGGACTACGCCATGAACGAGGCGTGCTCAGCCGGGACCGGCTCGTTCCTGGAGGAGAGCGCCGCGGGCGACCTGAACATTCCCTACGCCAGCCAGATCGGCGAGATCGCCCTGCAGGCGCAGAAGCCCCTCAAGTTCGGCGAACACTGCTCGGCGTTCATCAACTCGGATATCCGCAAGGCGATCGCTCAGGGAGCCCGGCGGGAGGACATCACCGCCGGTATCGTCACCTCGGTGGTGGCCAACTACCTGAACCGCGTGGTGGGCACCCGCACAGTGGGGTCCACCGTCTTCCTGCAGGGTGGCGTGGCCAGAAACGAAGCAGTTGCCCCGGCGTTCGCCCTGCTGCTGGACCGGGACATCCTGGTACCCCCGGACCCGGAGTTGATGGGGTGCTTCGGGGTGGCGATTCTGGCCCTGGAGAAGGCCGCGGAAGGGCGACTGCAGCGGGGCAGCTGGTCCCTGGAGAGAATCCTGGCCACGGAGATACAGGACCGCGGAACGTTCACCTGCCGGGCCTGCGACAACCTCTGTTCCATCCGCATCCTGGAGGTCAACGGCTCCCGGCGCCACTTCGGCGGGCGCTGCAGCAAGTACGCCGTCAGCGCGTCCCACCGTGGTGATTCCGAGCAGGAAGGGCAGCCGATCAATTACGTGGCCCAGCGGCAGCGGCTCCTCTTTCAGGAGTTCGGCGCCCCCACCGACCCTGCTGCCCCCCCTGCCCTACCGGGCCACCCGGCGTCTCCGGCCCGGGTCATCGGCATTCCCCGGGCGTTCTCCGTGCATACCCTCTACCCCCTGTACAGCTGGTTCTTCCACACCCTGGGGTTCACGGTGGTTCTTTCAGAGGATGTGGACCCCGAGGGGGTCGCCAGGGTGGAGAGTTCCTACTGCTTCCCCGCGGAGATCGCCCACGGGGCGGTGCAGAGCCTGCTCAATCGCGGCGCGGACCTCATCTTCGTTCCCCACCTGCGGGACCTGGAGAGCCAGGAGGAGTCGGTTCACGCCACCTTCTGCCCCATCACCCAGGGGCTGCCCTACTACATCCGCCGCGCCTTCCCCCATGTGGCGCCGGAGCGGTTTCTGGATGTGGTGGTCAGCTTCCGCCACGGCCGGGACCAGGCCAGGCGCTACTTCCAGTCTCTGGCAGAGCCCCTGGGGGTCTCCCCGCAGGATACCGACCGCGCCTTCACCGTCGCCCTGGAGCGACAGGATGCGTTCCACCGCGCCGCCCGCGAGCTGGGAAGCCAGGCGCTGGAAGAAGCCCGCACAAGCGGCCGCCCGGCAATCGCCCTGGTGGGACGGCCGTACAACGCCTTCACCCCGGAAGCGAACATGGGCATCCCCCGGAAGTTCCTCTCCCGGGGGTACACCATCATCCCCTTCGACATCCTGCCGGTTGAGGACGAGACGATCGTCCCCAACATGTACTGGTACTACGGCCAGCTGGACATGAAGGCGGCTGCGCGGATCGCCCGGGAGGAGCACCTCTACCTCACCTTCATCTCCAACTTCTCCTGTGCCCCCGACTCGTTTCTGCTGCACTACGTGAAGTGGCAGATGGGGACCAAACCGTTCCTGATTCTTGAGCTGGACGCCCACAGCGCCGACGCGGGGATCGATACGCGGATCGAGGCGTTTCTGGACATCATCGAGGGGTACCAGCGCCGCCGCACCACCGGTGACCAGGAGCGCTACCACAACGGCTGGCGGGTTGTCCTGCCTCCCGGCAAGGACATCGCCCTGGAGAACGAGATCACCGGAGAGTCGATGGCGGTGCGGGACAACCCCCGGGTGAAGCTGCTGCTCTCCAACATGGGCGAGCTGGGGACGGAGCTGTTGGCGGCGGTGATCCGTGCCCGGGGCATCAACGCCCGGGCGCTGCCCCGGGCCAACGAGAAGACGGTGGCCCTGGCCCGGACCCACGCCTCCGGCAAGGAGTGCGTCCCCAGCCACCTGGTGCTGGGAAGCATCCTCCAGTTTCTGGCGTCTGAGGAGTACCGCCGCGAGGAGATCTACCTGCTCTTTGTCCCGGTGACAACCGGCCCGTGCCGCACCGGGCAGTACTCGGTGTTCTACCAGAACCTCTTCCGGGACATGCGCATCCCCAACGTGGTGGTCTTCACCATGAGCGCCGACAACTCCTATTCGGAGATCGGCCCTGATGTGGGCGCGGCGATGTGGCAGTCCCTGGTCGTCTCTGACTACATGAAGGATATCCAGACGGCGTTGCGCACCTGCGCCCTGGACCCGGAGACGGCGCTGCTGCGGTATCGCCGGCAATGGCAGCGCCTGGTGAGCGCTGCGGAAGAGGATATCCGCGGGATCTATCCGGTGCTGGAGGAGATCGCCCGGGACATTCGTGAGATCCCCCGGGCGCTGTCAGTGCAGGAGGCCCCCCGGGTGCTGGTGGTAGGAGAGATCTACGTGCGCCGGGACGACTACGCCGTGGACGAGCTGGTGGGGATGCTCTCCCGTGAGGGCATCGTTACCAAAGTCTCCGGGGTGAGCGAGTGGATCCACTACCTGGATTACGTGCGCCACCACGACCTGCGCCGCCGCCGGGCCGCCCTGCCTGTATGGCGCCGCCTGCTCTCACCGCAGGGGTTGAAGCTGACCCTGGCGCTGGTGAAACTGGCTGTCGAGCGGCGGTGGAAGCACCGGGCGGAGCAGCGGGTGATCCGCATTCTGGAACCCACCGGACTGCTGCCCGCCGGAGCGGGATCGCTGAAGGAGATGATGCGTCTCACCGAACGCCACTTTGTGCGTCGGGAGCTCAACTCGGAGATCTCCGTCTCCACCGGTGCTGCCGCCGCGGCGATGGAGAACGGGTATTCCGGGATCGTCAATATCTCGCCCTTTGCCTGCCTCATCGGGCGGGTGATCGAGGGAATCTTCACCCCCTGGGCCCGAACCCTGGGGTATCCCGTCCTCTCCGTTGAGGTGGACGGCAACCAGCTGGCCCCGGCCACCCTGAACCGCCTCAACATCTTCGCGGTGAACGTAACCCGCTACCGCGGCGGGGCGGCATGGGCGGGCAAGCCCGCTGGGCCGCCACGAGGGGCACCTGCCGCCGGCGGCGAGCTACACGCCGGTGGTAGCAGCGACGAACCAGCGATGCAGAGCGGGGTTGGCCGCCAGGATATTTCCGGCAAATAGGGTGTTGTCGGTGGAACCGTCCATCGCCGAGACCACTCCCCCGGCTTCCTCAACGATCACCATCGCCGCGGCCACGTCCCAGGGGTTGAGGCTGCCCTCCCAGAACAGGTCAAAACGCCCCGCCGCCACGTAAGAAAGGTCCAGCGCCGCGGCGCCCATGCGACGAACATCCCGCAGCGCCGGGTGCACCTGCTGCAGTACTGCACCCCCTTCCTCACGGGACTGGTTGGAGCCGCCGAAGAGCCCGGTACACCCCAGCGCCTGAATTGGCTCGGTCCTCGCGGAAACCCGCAACGGCTGGCCGTTGCAGAACGCGCCGCCCCCCCGCTCGGCACTGAAGGTCTCACCAAGGGCCGGGGCGATCACCGCGCCAACCAGGGGCACCTTGTTTTCGGCGTAGGCAACGGAGACGCAGAACCAGGGCACCCCGTGGACGTAGTTGATCGTCCCGTCGATCGGGTCGATGA
>SKHA01000045.1 GCA_007117185.1 Spirochaeta sp.
CACCGCTTCGGCAGCGGCGATCAACGTCTGAATGCGCTCCACCAGCGCATCCAGGTTGTCGAAGTCCTTGTTCATAAACGCGTCCGCCCCGGAAGATCGTGCCCAGAAGCGGTCCCGGTCCTCGGAAAGGCTGGTGTGCATGATCACCGGGATCTTCTTGACCTCCCGGCGGCTCTTCAGCAGCCTGCTGAGCTGGTACCCCTGCAGGCGGGGCATCTCCACGTCGCTGATGATCAGGTCGGGGACGACCCGGTACACCGCCAGGAACCCCGCCAGACCGTCTTCGGAGGTCTCGACAGCGAATCCTGCCTCTTCCAGAAAATCAGTAAGGACACCGCGAATCAGATCGGAGTCATCCACCACAAGGATAGTCGATTTTTTCACAGGACCTCCCGGTTCTGCGCGTTCATCAGCCGTTCGGTGATCGCCACCAGGCTGTTCCGGTCGAAGTCGGACTTGATGATGTGCTCGTCCGCACCGGCGTCCCGGGCCCGCTTCATCAAACCGGCGTCGCTATGTGATGTGATCACCACGATAGGCGTCTGGGCGTACAACCCGTCCTTGCGGATGTTTTCGATCATGGTGATCCCGTCCATTCTGGGCATGTCGATATCCGAGATGATCATGTCGAAGCGGTGCTCCCGCAGCCGCTCCAGCCCCTCGATCCCGTCCTTCGCGGTGATCACCGCGTGGCCCTCCATCTCCAGGATCGACTTTTCAATCTCCCGGGTGTTCAGGGAATCGTCCACCACCAGGATCTTGCGCTTGCGCTGCTCCGCTCCGGAGACCCCGTCCAAAAGGTCGATGGATTTGATGCGCTTGAAGCGGCTGATCAGCTCCGGTACGAAGAGAATATTGATCACCCGGTAGCTTTCGTCAAAGACGATTCCCTGGATCAGGCGGATCTTCTGCATGTTCGGCGGCACCGGCTTGTAGATGAGCCCGGCGTGTTGCAGCACCTGGTCCACCACGATCCCGATGCGATCACCCAGGGACTCCACCACCACCACGTAGATGTGGGTTCCCCGGTTCCGGGGCTTGCGCCCGATCAGCGCCGCCAGGGAGTATATCGGGACGATCTGGTTCTCCAGACGAAATCCCTCTTTGTTGTAGTAGACAACCCGGTCCTGCGGCGCCAGGCGCACGATCTTCTGGACGAAGTTGCTGGGGATGAGAAACTTCTCCCCGCCAGCCCGGACAAAGAAACCCGACACCGTTGCCAGCGAGAGGGGTACCGAGAGGGTGAAGGTGGAGCCGGTACCAGGGGTGCTCTCCAGGTTCACCTTCCCCTTGACCCGGTCAACGTTGAACTTGACGATATCCAGCCCGACTCCACGTCCGGACAGGTCGGACACGCTGGCCCGGGTGGAGAATCCCGGGGCGAAGATGAACGCCAGCACCTCCTGGTCGCTGAGGGTCTGGGCGTCCTCCTCCCCCACCAGCCCCTTCTCGATCGCTTTGCGGCGGATCTCATCTTTGTCGATGCCTTTGCCGTCATCCTGGATGCGGATGATGATGTTGCCCCCCTCGGAGGAGCAGCTGATGGTGATCGATCCGGTGCGGGGTTTTCCGTTGGCGGTACGTTCCTGGGGGGTCTCGATGCCGTGGTCCACGGCGTTGCGCAGGATGTGCAGGATGGGGTCGTTGAGCTTCTCCAGGATCGCTTTGTCCATGAGAATGTCCGAGCCGGAGATCGAAAAATCGATCTCTTTTTCCACCATTCCGGCAGTCTCTTCCACCATCCGGGGCAGCTCTCCCAGAATGAGGTCAAGCGGCAGCATGGAGAGCTTCATGATCTGTTCCTGAAGCTTGTAGGAGTTCTGCTCCAGGACGGCCATCTGGTCGATGTAGCCTTTGCGCAGGTTCTGAATCGCCTTGAGCAGGTCCTGCCCGCCCAGGATGAACGCGGCGGATTCCTCTCTGATCGCCGGGTCTTTGGACGCGAGGGTCTGCTTGCGCAGCCCCCCGAGAAACTCCGAGAAGGACCCCTCGATGCCCTGGATCTCATCCTGAACCTGTTTGAACTGAAACTGCTTGATGATGACGGTGTTCAGGGTCTCGATGATCTCCGAGACGTTGCTCAGGCGCACCCGGATCGTCTCGTAGGAGCCGTCCCCGGCGGGAAGCTCGCTGATCCCGGCGGATTCTCCCCCGGTCTCGCCGTCCGCACCCGCTGGGGCTGCCGCCGTCTGAGACTGACTCTGGGAGAGCTCCCGCAGCAATTCCAGGTCCTCCGCGAAGGGTTCGTTGGCGTAGGCCCGCTCGCACGCGGTCAGGTAGTGTTCCGTATCGATGGCGTCGTCACCCCGGGAGCGGATCTGATCGATCCCTGCCCGCAGCATCCCGTTGCCGTGGAACACCAGCCGGATGATTCCGCCGTTGAGGGGGTAGCGCTCCTCCCTGATCCCCTTGAAGAGGCTTTCGGTGCCGTGGGCGATCTGTTCCATCCCCCGGAACTTGAGCATCCGCGACGAACCCTTGATCGTATGCAGCGCCCGGAGCACCGCGTTGAGCTCTTCCGCATTCTGGGGGTCTTTTTTGAGCTTCAGGACGCCGTCATCAACCCGGCGTATGTTTTCATAGGCTTCTTCCACAAAATTGTTCACAAATGCCGAACGGTCCAGGGCCATCAGAGCTGCTCCTTTCCGGTAGTCTTCTCGATCCAGCGCTCGCACATGCGGCGGAAATAGGCGCTGCTGAAACCCTCCAGCAGAAACGAGTAGTCTTCCTTGTGCTGGTCCATCGTCGCTATGCACCGGGAAAATTCCCGGCGGGCGGTGCGTCGTTGTGCCGGGGTATCCATCTCCCCGGCGAGGATCGTCCCGCGATAGAATCTCGCCGGCCAGAACATCTCGTCCCGGGTGAGGGCGCGTTCAAACATCACAACGGCTTCGGTGGGCACTCCTGCGGAGAAGTGGACCCACCCGGAACAGAAATGGGCCAGGGCGGTCTCACCGGCGATGGCGCACGCCTGGTCGGCCAGGACCATCGCCCGATCCAGCTGCCCCTCGTTCACCGCGGCGTAACACCGGAAGACCGTCCGGGCAACCACACCCGGGGCGTCCGGATCCTCTCGACTCAGTACCACGTCGCGGTCTTCACCGTTCAGAATCGCCAGGATTGACGCGGTGGTCACCGGCGGCGGTGGTACTGCCGCTGCCTCTGCCGGCGCAGGTGCAGGGGCAGCAGCAGGGGCAGCAGAGGCGCGTTGCGGATCAACCGGGGACTGGGGCAGCTCCACCGGCTGCGTTGCCCCTTTCTCCGGTCCCGAAGACGTACGCTGCAGTGCGTACACCCCGCCGAAGTCGCGCAGGACCATTTCGTGGTGACTGACAAAGGGCAGCTCGCTGGTGGCCAGAAAGAGGTATCCCCCGGGACGAAGCTTTGCGGCAATTCCCGCGATGATCTTCTCCCGATTTTCCAGGGGTGCGTACAGCAGGGTATTACGAAAGAAGATACAATCCAGATCATCTGGAATCACCCCGAGGTCATCCCGGAAGAAATTGATCTGCCCCGGGGTGATGTGCCGTCGCAGCGCCTCGCTCACCGTGAGGGAGCGCTCGGTCTGTTCGGTGACGTGACGGTCCAGCAGCAGCTGGTGAAACTCCGCTCCGTCCCGCCGCAGAGCCGAGCGAGGGTACACCCCGTGACGCAGCCGTTCCAGCGAGTCGGTGTTGATATCGGTGGCAAAGACGTGGAAGTCGGACAGCGATGAACTTCGCTGCACATCCTCCAGGAGAACCGCCAGGCTCACCGCTTCTTCCCCGGTGGAGCAGCTGACGCTCCAGCCGGTGATGCGGCGGCGGGTCTTCACCATCTCCGGCAGCAGTACATTTCGCAGATGCCGGAACTGTGGCGCTTCCCGGAAGAAATACGTTTCGCCAATCATCACCGCGTTCAGCAGCTGCTGTCGCGCCTCGGCGTCCCCCTTGATCCGGCGGGCCAGCTCCTGAATATCCAGCGAAGCGCGGCGGGCCTGTTTCTCCAGAGCCCGGCGAAGCTGGGTACGGTTTGCGGGGGGAGAGCGCAGCCCCGTATGTTCCTCGATCAAAGACGCCACTCTGTCCAGGATTCGATCATCCATAACGGCCAACAGCCTCCAGCAGGGATGAAGCGATTCTGTCCAGGGGCAACACCCGGGTAGCACCGCCGCGCTCCGCCGCCGCCCGGGGCATCCCGTAGATAAAAGAGGTCTCCTTGTCCTGGACGCAGGTGGTGCCCCCGGCGGCGCGGATAGCCACACACCCGTCGGCGCCGTCGGCACCCATTCCGGTGAGGAGTACCGCCAGGGTTCGTTTGCCGTAGGCCCGCGCCGCCGTCTCAAAGAGCCGATCCACCGCCGGGCGCTGGTTTGCCACCTTGGGGCCGTGGTCGAGGGCCAGGGTTCGGTCAAGACACACCAAGTGCTGGTCCCCCGGGGCAACGAGAACCTCTCCGGGGGTGAAACGGTCGGACCGCCGGGCCAGACGCACCGTCAGGGCACAGGACTCGTCGAGCCACCGGGCAAACCCCTCGGCGAAGCGCGCCTCGATGTGCTGAACCAGGGCGATCCCCAGGGGAAAGTCACCAGGCAACGCCATGAGGACCTCCCGCAGCGCCGCGGGCCCCCCGGTTGATGCCCCCATGACCAAAACGCTGTAGGGGCTTCTGGTCACCTCAGATGCTGTGTCGACGGCGGGTCTGCTTCCCGCCGCGCGAACGGTGGCAGGGCGCAGCGCAGCGGGACGGCGCCGCGCTGCGGCACCCAGGACTGCCAGAAACCGCTCCGCAAACTCGGGATTGTTGAATTGATCGATGTCCGGCTTGGCCAGCACCTCCACCGCCCCCGCTTCCAGCGCCTGGTAGGACAACTGTTGGTCAACCTCGTTGGAGAAGATCACGATCGGTACGGGGTATTGATGCATGATCGCCCGGGTCGCTTCCACCCCGTTCATGACGGGCATGTTGAAATCCATCACGATCAGGTCGGGCCGGGACTCTCTCACCAGGGCCAGGGCCTTGCTGCCGTCGGACCCTTCACCGGCGATCTCTATTCCGTTCTCCTGGAGAACCTCCCGGATGATCGCGCGCATCAATGCCGAATCATCCACGATGAGCACTCTCATGGGGTATCCTCGCATCCGGCTGAAAAGAGCAGTCGGGAGCGCAGCAGCGCCTCTATGTCGATCAGGTACCCCAGGGAGTCCTCGCTGAGATGCAGAGCCAGGATTCCCCGACGGTTCAATATCTGTTCCAGTCGCCGGTCGTGCAGGGACAGCTGGTCCGGCCGCAGGGAGAGCATCACCGTATCCGAGGGGATCCGAAAAGCCAGCCGGTCGCAGCTGAGGTTGGCGATAGAAAGCTGTGGGAAGAATTTCTGCCGCAACCAGCGCCGGGTGGCCTCGGAGAAGACCTCCTCAGCGGCGATAACCGCCAGCTCCGTACCGGAATCGGTGGTGACGTGGAAGGTGTCACACCAGAAGCGGTGCAGATCAAGCAGCAGGACCATCGCCTCCCCCACCGGCAGCAGCTCTTTCATGTAACGGTGGCGGGAGCGAAACTCCTGGACCCCGGAAGCAAACATACTGGTGCTGCACTGGCTGCGGTTCAGGAGAAAGTGAACCGTACCATACCGGGAGCAGAGAACCCGCAGTTCCTGCCTGCCCTCATGCCCGCTCGACATCACGTTCCAGCCGCTCCAGCAGGACGTCCACGTTCAGTACGAACACTTCCTGGTCGTGGACACTCACCGAGTGGGCGAAGTACCGCGCCGAGTCGTCGCTGGAGGAGAGGGAATGGATGTCCCCCGGGGGCAGCTTGACGATCTCGTCCACGTCGGTGATCAGCAGCGCCAGCTGGTCGTTGACCACGTCAAGGATGAGGAGGGTGCCACTCTCCAGCGCCGCCCCTTCAAAGAGCATCTGCACATCGAAGACGGTAAAGGGCTGGCCGTGCCGGTTGGCATAGCCCCGGACGTAAGGCGGTACAAAGGGGACGTAATACAACTCATTATCAAAGGAAATCTCTCTGACCTGGCTGGCCATCAGGGCGTACCGAGTTTCGCCAACAAAAAAGAGTACGTACTTGGTCAGCACCACCTCACTTCTATCCGCTTCGTCCTGCCCGGGGTCCCGCTGGCGCAGGGCTGCCAGGATCTCTTCGTTTTCCATCACTCTTCCTCCCCGAGACGGAACGCACTCACCTGTTCCCGGAACGAGTCGGCAATTTCCCTGAGGTGATCCGAGACTTCGGTGGTGTAAGCGGTGGACTCCACAAAGCTGTCGATACTCTCGGAGATCTGTTTGAGGGTGAGAAAGATCTGCTCGAATGAGGCGACCTGCATCCTGGTGGAACGACTGATCTCTCCGGCGGAGGTGGCAGTGATCTCGCTGGAGCTCAAGACGTTCTCGAAGACGCCTCGTATGTTGGTGGAGACTTCCCACCCTTCGCGGATTCGTTGCGTCCCCTGCTCGGAGGCGATGATCAGCTTGTCCGAGGCGTGCTGGATTTCGTTGATCTTCACCCGAATCTCGTTGGTGGAATCCACCGTACCGTCGGCCAGGCGCCGTATCTCCCCGGCGACGATCTGAAAGTTCTTGCCGGCCTCGCCGGCGGCGGCCGCCTCCAGCTCCGCGTTGAACGCGATGATCTTGGTCTGGTCGGCGATTCCATTGATGATGTTAACGATCTCCCAGATCGATTCGATCCGGTCGCCCAGCGTCTTGATCCCGGTGATCGTCTCGCCGTTGGTGTTGCGAATCTCTTCCATTTTGGTAAGGCTCGTCTGAATCAGTCCGAACCCTTCCTGGACGCTCTCCCGGGTGTTGCCGGCGATGCGGGCCACCTCCTGGATGCGCGTCTCCACACCCCGGGAAAGGCGGTCCGCGTCCTCCATCGTGCTGAGGACCTCCTTCACCGCTGCAGCCTGCTCGTTGGAGGTACTGGCGATCTCCTGGGTTGAGGCACTGAGGTTCTGGACAGAGTCCCCCAGAACCGCAATCACCGACCCCATCCGGCGCAGGACTGCGGAAAACTCCTGAATGATCCGGTTGAACAGGTCGGCGATGTCCTGCATCTCGTCGTTGGAATACACCTTGATCGTTCCGCTGAGGTCTCCGGACGTCACCTGTTCCACCACGGTGGATATCGCCCCCAGGGGCTTCAGATTTCGCTGCACCAGAATCCGCACCAGAACGTTCACCAGCAGCGCAGCAACGGCGATAGCCCCGGCGATGGACAGACGCAGAATCCGCAGCGTTCGCCGGTAGCTTTCCATCGGCGTCACCACCGCCACGGTCCACCCCAGGGCTGGCTCCTGGAACGAGTCGATACGGACGTCCCCAGGCGTCGCGTCCACAGGCGTCGCGTCCACAGGTACAGCGCCCCCATCGGCAGTGGAAACCAGGACATACCCGCCCTCACCGACGGTGAGCGCGCCGATTCTGCGAAGAATCTCTTCCTGGTCCAGCAGGGTGGCGAACTCCGCTTTGTACGATGACGCCCAGACCATCAGATCCCAGGGTTCGAAGTAGGCCAGATACCCCGCTTTGACCCGGGGGCTGCTCTCGCCGGGGTTCTGCCACTCGTACTCAAGGTATCCCTCCCGCATTGCCATCGCCTGCTGCATGAACGCGTGCCCGCTGGCGTCGACCCCCGGGGAGAGGGGGTGGATCTCCAGAATTCCGGATGTAGAGACTGCGGCGAGGTATCCGGTGGTTCCCACCTGCCCGTAGTCGGGATCCAGGAGAATGGCGCTCACCCGCTGCCGTGCTTCCGCAGGGGAGATTTCCCCTGCCTGCGATCGCTGATGGTGGAAGCGCATGAGGGCACGATCGCTCACCGCACGGCCGCGGAGATAATTTCGGACCGTCCCGGTGAACTCGCTCTCGATCAACGCTCCTACCAGATCGAGGGTGTTCTCGACGTTGACTTCCACCAGGTGATCCATGCTGGTGCGGACCATCCGGACGGTGAGGATACCGATCAGGGTCATCAATAGCAGGATCGCAACGGCGATTCCCGTGCTGAGTCGCCCCGCCAGTCCGCGGTGATGTATCCGTTTTTCCATTCAGGTCTCCTGCTGGAAGTATCCGTCAATCTGATGACGGATCTGCTCGAGTTCCGACATTGCCTCTTCAAAGACGCGAACCTGCGTATCGATTGAACGGTTGATCTGCTGGTCCGCATCGGCGGCGTACCGGGACAGTTTGCCAAAGACGTTCTGCAGCTCCGCGGCGATCCCCGCTCCGGCGCTGATGTTGGCCCCCTCCCGTTTGGAGCTCTCAACGAGCTCGTTGGAAGATCCCTGAATCTCGTTGATTTTCTCCCGGATACGGGTTGTCGAGGCGCCGGTGTTGTTGGCCAGTCGTCGAATTTCGGCGGCGACAATCTCGAAGCTGCGCCCGGTCTCACCGGCGGAGGAAGCCTCCAGTTCGGCGTTGAATGCGATGATCTTGGTCTGATCAGCGATCGCGTTGATGATCCCAACGATCTCGCCGATACTGCGGATCTGTTCGGTCAGGACGTTCATCCGTTCTTCGGTAGATCGGTTGGAAGAGCGGATCACGTCCATGTTCTCGATGGTGCGCTCGATATGGGCGAGGCCCTCCTCCACGGAGGTGCGCATACCCCGGGATATCTCAGCCACATCCCTCATGGAGACCGTCTCACCTGGTGACAGCTCCCCTGCCGGAGATTCACCGGCAGTCCCGGTGAACCGATCCAGGGCGCGGGTGAGTTTCTCCGATGTCTGTCTGATTCCATCGAAGAGAATCTGGGTCATCTCGTTTCGGCTTTGCTTCTCGTAGTGGAAACAGTTCTCCCGGCGGTTAAGGCCGTTGTGAATCGCCGTGGCCATCTGTTCGCAGGAACCGTAGCCGCAAGCACCGCAGTTGAGAAAGTCCTGCCGGGAGTGCTTGAGCATCTGCTGGTACAACCCTTCCAGCTGCCGGTTTGTCGGTGTCTCTATCGAGTACCGGGGGGAACGGTCCGCGTAGACCCGGCCGTACAGCCCGTCCTTCCAGAACCGGTCTACCATACGGCGCACCCGTCGTCGCGCCGCACCGGCAGATCTGAGAAACCCACCGTTAAGGTACCGGTGCCGCGCCTCTTCCTGCCTTTTTTCGATGTGAGACTCCACCACATCCACCGGCTGGCCCCGGGTCACCGTTCCCGGCCCCCCGTTGCACCCCATCTCGCAGTTGAGGCAGTCAATCAGCACCGGAGCCACCCCGGCGTTGATCGCCGCGGGGAGCGCTTTGAGATAATCATAGACCACGTGAGGGCCTTCTATCCTTCGGGTCTTCCCGGCAGCCTGGGGGTTTTCCCGCTCCACCGTCCGTTGCAGTCCACCAGGTGTGGAAAAGAGAACCGCCCGCTCGGCCACGCCGCCGGCAAATTCCACCTCCGGGAAAGAATCAAGATTGACCCCTTCCCGAGTCAGGTAGTCCGTGATCGCCTGGTAGGTGACGTTATAGTCTCCCAGCCCTACCGCGTCGAACTCGCGCCGCTTCGCCAGGCACGGTGAGAGAATGACGATCTTGTGGTCAGCGTAGTTCCGGAAATACTGGCGGATCATCTTGATGGTGTGCACCATCGGGCTGTCTGCGGGAGCCAGCCACGGGATCAGCGCCGGCTGGTACATCTCCACATATGAGACGATCGCCGGGCAGGGCTGGGCAATAATCGTGGCGGGTTTCTCCTTCTCCGCGTAGCTCAGGTATGACTTGACGGTCAACTCCGCGCCGAAGCTGACGTCGAAGAACTCCCTGACTCCCAGACTGCGCAGCCACCCGTGGACCCGCTGCCATTGGCCGGGAAAGTTCGCCGCCAGGGCGGGGGCGGAGATTGCGATCATCCGCTCGCCCTGGGAGAGCGCCTGGAGCCAACGGTCAAAGTCATCGACACCCCGGCGGGCGTCGTGGGTGCACGCGTCGATGCAGTTCCCGCAGCCGATACAGAGGTCCGGGTTGACCTTCACGTAGTCGCCGGAGGCGTCGTTGCAGAACTTCACCGGACACGCGGCGATGCAGGCATGGCAGTTGAGACATTTTTCCGGATCGACATCGATCACCCGGGCGAGGTCAGTCACGTGCAACTCCTTCCTGCTCCGTGACGGTATGACGGGAGCGGGTGACAATCTCGTTCAGCGTTTCCACTGTCTGCTCCAGGGTCTCCGCGGTGGCACTGGACAGTTCAACCGTTTCGGCAAACTCGTGGATCCCGTCGGAGATCTGCCGGGAGGTTATCAGGACCTGTTCAAAGGAGCTCACCTGCTGCTCAACGCTGCGGGTCATCTCCTCGGCGGAGCGGGAGGTCTCCTCGGCGGACTGCAGGATCGTCTCGAATACCGTCTTCAGGGAGTTTGACATGTTCCAGGCGTCCTGAATCTTTTCAGAATCGGCCTCACTGGTGTGAATCAGCGCATCAGAGGCGTGCTGGATGTCCCCGATCCGGGCGCGGATCTCGTTGGTGGAGGAGACGGTGCTGTCGGCGAGACGACGAATCTCACCAGCGACGATCTCGAAGTTGCGACCCGCCTCACCGGCAGAGGAGGCCTCCAGAGCGGCGTTGAAGGCGATGATCTTGATCTGCCCGGCGATCCCGTTGATGATCTTCACGATCTCCCAGATACCGGTGATGTGCTCGCCCAGGTTGCGCATGCTGCGGATCGTCTCGTCGTAGGATTCGGTGACGTCGGACATCTTGCCGATGTTGTCCTTGGTGATCCGAAACCCCTCCTGAACGTGGCCCTGAACCTGGCCGGCAGATTGGTCAACCTGATGAACCCGTTCGCTCAGCGCCGTTGAAAGGCGGTTGACTTCCTCCATCGTGGAGACGATCTCAGCGGTACTGGCAGCCTGCTGATTGCTGTAGGCGGCGTTCTCCTGGCTGGTACTGGCCAGTCGCTGCGACGAGTCGGCCAGCTGCGAGGCGATGACGCCGATCTTACCGATCAGATCAACGAAGGTGTCCAGAATTGTGTTGACCGCCGAGGAGATCTCCCCCAGCTCGTTGAAGTTGGTGATACCGATACGGCGGTTCACGTTGGTGCGCCCCGAGGCCATCTCGTCCAGAGCGGACTTGATGGAGTTGATCTGGATGAAGTACTCCCGTTTAGAGAGAGCGATCAGCCCGAAGGAAACCAGAGCGTAGAAGGCGGTCAGCGCCAGCAGCGGCGCGTACAGGGTGGCGAAATTCAGTTCCCGGGTGGCGCTGGCGTAGTAGTAGACGATGTAGTTGAAGTTGACGGTGATAAAGATCAGCACCGCCGCAATGACGTAATAGTCTCTGTTCCTGGAGAACCGGTCGTCCTCGTCGGGTTGCATGTCCACAATATCCAGGCGCCGCTTGGCAGGAATCAGTATGATATTGAAGAGAATCGACGTATAGATCGCCGCGGGGAGCCCTACTGCCAGCTTGAGGGGCAGCCCGAAGGCGTAGGGGATGCCACTCTCCGCCTGCCAGCGATAGATCATATAATAGACGGTAGTTCCCAGGGTCCACGCCACCAGCTGGAAGAGGATGATCACCCAGGGCACGTTTATCGCCGCCTTGCGGGCGTTACGGTAGTCCTCACCGGTGGAAAGATAGGTTATCAGCGGCTTGAGATACCGGAGGATCAACCGGTACATGGCGATGGAGAAGACAACGAACAGGCCCACCACCGTCGGCTTGAACGCGAAGACTATCCGCTGGCCCAGGGTCGCCCCCATCGCGTCGAGACGGGTGTTGAACATGGCGTTCACAAACTCGCTTGAGAAGAGAAAGAACCCGAGTACACCAAAGACCACCGCGGCTATCCGGCGACGAGTCTCCCGCAGCAGCACCAGATCTTCCCGAGAGCGTTCAGCGGTCATTGAAGTGTATCTCCCTGCCAAAACTGTATCGGGCGATCAGCGCGGCAACTGTCTCCACGGTGGAATCATCCAGGTCCATAGCGCACCCCACCAGGACGAGGTCCGGGTTGTGATCCCGACGCTGCCAGCGCTTCACGAGAGAACAGGTGAACCCGCCGAGGGAGTCTGCTCCCGGTGGGGACTCGATCCGGGCTGAGAATGTCTGCGGAAGAGATTCCGGCTCAGCGGTGACCAACAGCAGACCGCTTTCCGAGAGATCCACAACCCGACCGTAGAGGGTACCGGTGGAGGGGTCCGTCGCCTGGAGATAGTAAATCGTCTCTTTCCTGGGGGCAATGCGTTTGTCCTTCATGAGCACTCCGATGGACAAAGTATCGAACGGCCTGATCAGCTTGTCTGTCACAAAACGTGTGATCTTTCTGTCACACAGTTTGTGACAGGGTTCGGGGGCGGCGCAGTTTCAGCGGCGGAACCGGTTGTACATCCAGTTCATTCCCAGTAGCACCGCTCCGGCGATCAGAAAGACCAGCGCCCGCTCCAGGGTGTCCGATTCGGCCATGTCAAAGAAGACCAGCCGGCCCAGACTCACCACCAGCAGGGCGTACCCGAAGGGGCGAAAGCTCTTCTCGCGCAGCACAATGCCCAGAGAGAAGATGATAAAGCTCTCGATGATGAGTAACGCGGTGAGAACGGGGCCGCTGAAACTGAGAACGAAGAAGAGACCCAGACTGACGAAGAACGGGAGAAAGAGCAGACGGTACAGATTCGTTCCCACCGCATGCTTCCACCGGGCGGCGAAGGCCCCCTCCTCCTCGATCGGGCGCCCCCAGTAGGGTCGGAGCACCCAGGAGAGGCCCAGGTATATCGACGCCAGGACAGCGGATACCAGCGCCCGATACCACTCACCGCTGAACACGGTGATCCGCAGGGAACCGGAGAAGAGAGCAACCAGGGGCAGAAATACCAGGGAGGACCAGAAGACGGCGGTGGAGAGGGAAAAGAGCATCCGCAGGTAGCGGGGTCCATTGAGTCCCACCAGGAAGAGCAGCAACGAGAGGACCGCCAGCACCAGACCGGTGAACTCCACCCCCGCTTCGGCACCAACAGTGACCACAAGATAGAGTACCGCGGCGACGATCAGCACCGGCCGGGCCGCCCGTGGTCCAGCGGCGGTGCGCCGGCCCCAGATAACCAGCGTAGCGGTGACCACCGCAATGAGAAGGACTCGCAAAACCGGGTGCTGCGCCGCGCTGCCATCCAGAACAGACGGTACGGAAACCGCCGCCGCCGCCAGCGCCGTTCCCGCCCCGGCGATGGTCAGGCTGCGTCCCAGATCCCGGCGCCGGTTTTTCAACCACCAGCGCGGCAGGTACACGGCGGCTGCTACCAGTGTCCAGACGGTCAGACCCACCCAGGGGTCCCGGGAGGCGGTGAGAACGAAGACAAGGCGCGCCAGATCAGCGGTAGCGAGGAGCACCCCTGGAAGAACCCCCGCCGGGGAGGGTACAACCGCGGCCACCAGCGCCAGAGCGATAAGGAGAAGCGCATGGAGCGTCTGCTCCACCAGGGAGATCGTGCCCAGTTGGGGTCCTCCCGCGAGGGCCACCCAGTGGGCTGCCGCTACGAGGGCCAGGACCGCCAGCCCCAGCCACGGGGTGATTTGGGCGTTAGGGACGCGGGTGCGGGCGTTCCCGGCGCGGTCCTTTCCGAAGAAACCCTTCCCGGTGGTGCCGATCAGCGCCGCCGCAACCACCAGCGGCAGTACCGCCGCGCCGGAATAGCGGAACCACGTGGGCGCGGTAGCGGCGGTGAGTACCACGTTCAGAAGCCCCAGGGATGCGAAGAAGAACGTTGTCGCCAGAACTCTCTGGGCAATCCGGTGATGGGAGAAGACGAATCGCAGCTCAGCCAGCGCCACCACCGCGATCACGGCGTTCACCCCAACTCGAGCCGGGACCTGCCTGGACTGTTGCTGGATCGGGTCGAACAGGGGTAGCGTCCCGGACGTCGCCGCTGCCAGTACCACCGTGAGAACCGCCGCCGCCACCAGGGCGATCATCGCCGCAAGTCCCTGCCGCCGCAGATCAAACGCTGCAAGCGAGGCGATTCCCGCAGCCACCGCCACGGCGCTGTACAGGTCCAGCTCCAGCCGCACCAGTCCGATTCCTGCCAGCAGCGCCAGCGTCAACCCGGCCAGTGTATCCATCGTTCGCAGCGCTGACCTCTCTGGGGCAACGATACGCCCAGGGAGGTACGCCGCCAGCGCCAGAGCAAGAAATATCAGGGAGATGCCCGGGATCGACTGGCCTACCGCCACCGTTCCCGCCGCCAGATAGAGCCACGCCGCTCCCCGGACGGTCAGGGCCATGGCTGAGACGCCTTTGTCCCGGCTGATATAGGGCCCCAGCAGAACGGACATCAACCCGACAAGCAACGCCGCCACGGCAGCACCCTCAACAACCGGTCCAGCCAGGGGTTGCCGCACGTTCCAGGCCACCACAAAGGCGAAGAAAACGGTCTGCGAAGCGAGCAGGTGCAGCCACCAGGACTGCCTCCTTCCGGGCAGGGTGGACAGGGCGGTCACGATTGCCGCAGCGGCGAGGACGGTAACCTGCGGGGGCGCAACCGCCAGCGCGGTGAGGCTGATCAGGGTATGAAACGCGGCAAAGAGCTGATACGGGCCCTTCAGGGTAAACCACAGGTTCACCGCGAGGCCCGCCGCCAGCAGCGCGTACCCCTGGGGCTCCGACTGAACCCACCGAAGCCAGGGAATCGCCGAGGATCCAACGCAGGCAAACAGAACCAGTGCCCCGGAGGCGGAACGGAACCAAGCCGCGAACAACTCCCCGCCGTTTCGCCGACGAATGGCCAGGCTGCCCCCGTAGAAGACAAGAGCCACACCACACAGCATGAGAAATCGGGGAAACTCCCCCAACCGCAGGGCCGTCAGGATCGCCAGGAAACTGAACCCCACCACCAGCGCCAGCACCCCGAGAATGCCCGTCCAGTAGCTGGCGAAACGTCCCTCGGCGCGGCGAAACCGCTCCAGGATGGCGGTGGGTTCTCGCGGGGGCTTTACGGTGGGCCTGGCAGCGGCAGGCGCATCCGGGACGGCAGGCGCGTCCAGGGTCGCGTCCGAGGCTGGCGCCTCGGTAGAGGGTGCTGTCTCTTTCGCAGTAGCGGTTCCCTCCAACGCCTGGACCCGCGCTTTGAGCTCGCCAACTTCGTCGCGCAGTTCCCTGACCCGTCTCGGAAGAGACGCGTTGGCAATCCCGATGACGCTGCCGGCGACCACAACCAGCAAAAAAGCGAACAGAACGAGTCCGATCAGGATTTCCATGTGCCTCGTCCTCCCCTGCAGGCGAGAGTAGCCAAACCCGGTAGAGTTGGCAAGTTACGGGATCGAGACTGCAGGGGCTCATCGCGACAGGCTCTGAAAGAAAAACCCGCGGCGGGGGCCGCGGGAGCTTCTTTCAGGAAATATCGGTCTGGCGGAGTCTTCTCAGTTGTTCAGATTCTCGAAGGCCACGTCAACGTCACCCCAGTCCTGAACCTCCTGGGGCAGACTTCGCCGAACAATAGCGCGGGCGATTGCGTCCTGTCCGCGACTGGCCGCCCGCTGCAGACCCTGGTGCTGTGCCGCCGGGGAATCGGCCTCGAAAACGTAGGCGGTTGAACCGGGATCGATGGTCACCCGCACCATCTGCTGCCGGGAGATCGCGGTGTTACTGGCGTCAAAGACAACCTCCTGACGGGTGACGATTCGGGCAACAGCCTGGCCCTGCCGGTCGATCTCTTCGTAGATGAGGGTTGTGCCGGTGGTGCGCTGGGCCACCCCCTCACCGGTGGCTTGTTCGGTGTAGAAGCGGACGCCGGTGACAAACAGGTCGTCTTCAGACGCGACAGCGCTCGTCTGGACACCCGCAGATTCGGAGGATGAGAAGATCGGCAGCCCTACCTCACCGTCTACTGTGTAAAAGAAGAGCACTGCCGAGGAGTAGACCACGTTGTCACTACCCGCCGCCGCGACAATATTGGGGTTATCCTGCAGGTACGACGCGGGCCAGGTGAGGTCACCGTTTATCGGAAACGGTGCAAGAACACCATCAAGAATGGCGTTGCCCGTGAGGATCGTTGCGCCTCTGGTGGTGCTGGCTCCGCCGGTGTCAACACCGGCTGTTGCCAGAATCACCTCGGCAGAGGTAGCGGTCTGGCCGCCGGAGAAGGTATAGGTGGTGCTGAAGCGCTCTCGGTAGAGTCCGTCCGCAGTGCCGTCGGGCTTCACAAGCGAGGCAGCGTTCGTCCAATACCCGGCTGAACTGGCCAGGTA
>SKHA01000123.1 GCA_007117185.1 Spirochaeta sp.
ACCCCCGCCGGGCGATGGTGATGTCCCCGGTGAGAAACCCCTGCGCTGCCAGCTCTCCGCTGGAGATGAGAACCCGTCCGTCCATCTCCAGCATCGACGCCAGGGTGGGTTCCCAGACGAAGCCGGCGTCGATATCGCCGCGTTGCCAGGCGGCGCGCATGTCCTGGGGCGCCATGTCCAGGATCGTCAGGTCAGCCGGGTCCACCCCGGCCAGTTCCAGCGCCACCATCAGGTGGTAGTGGGTGGTGGCACCGAAGGGAGCCGCCACGACTCGTCCGGCCAGGTCCGCCACGGAACGGATCGGCGCATCCCGCCGAACCACCAGCGCCTCGTTGTCGCCGATGATGTTCTGAATCCAGATCACCTCGGCGGGAACGCCCTGGGCGATGGCGGCAACGGTGGTTGAGCTGCCCCCGAGGCCGATGTCCACACTCCCGGCGGCAACGGCGGCGTTGAGTTCGGTACCAGAATTGAACTGAACCCATCGCACCGGCAGCTGCAGCTCCTCTTCCACCCAGCCGAGGTTCTTGGCGACGATCTCCCCGTTGGGTATCGCCTGAAAACCGATCACCACCCGGGCGGGAGCCCCCGCTGTGGATTCGCCACGACCCCCGGCCCCGGCGACGACCGCCGGCAGCATCAGGGTGAGAATCAGCAGAACCGCAGCCCCGGGCAGCGCGTTCCGAAGGGTAAAACTTCTCATCTTAGTGTCCTTTCCACGGCACCAGCCGTGACTCGATGAATCTGATCAGCCAATCCAGGCCGATTCCGGTAATTCCCATCACGATAATCGCCACAAAGATCACGTCGGTGCGCAGAAAGCGGCCGGCGTCCAGGACCATCCACCCGATTCCGTTGGCGGCGGCGACGATCTCAGAAGAGACCAGGGTGGTGTAGGTGAACCCCACGGCGATGCGCATCCCCGTGAAGATCTGCGGCAGGCACGAGGGCAGCATCACCCGCAGCACCACGTCTCGCTTTCTGGCGCCCAGGCTCAAGGCGGTCTCGACGCGCTGAACCGGCAGGCTCTCCACCGCGGCCATCGCGTTGATCGCCAGGGGGGGAAACGCAGCCAGAAAGAGGAGCGCCACCTTGGACTCGTTGCCGATTCCCAACCAGACGATGAGCAGGGTGTAGTACGCCAGCGGGGGCAGGGGGCGGTAGAACTCCAGCAGGGGGTTCAGGATCCCCCGGATTCGCCGGGACATGCCCATCATCAGACCCACCGGTACTGCGGTGAACACCGCCAGGACGTACCCCGTTCCCAGGCGGGCCATGCTGGCGCCCAGGTGCTGCAGCAGGGTTCCTCCGCGGTACCCCTCGGTCTGAACGTCAACGAAGGCCCGCCAGACGCTCATGGGGTGGGGCACAAAGAGTTCCGGCACCACTTCCAGGGTGGCCACCAGCCACCAGAGAAACAGAACCGCCGCCACCGTCACGACGCTGTACCAGCGGGAAATGGTGTACATGCAACTAACATAATGATCCAGCGGGGTTGCGGGAAGGGGTGACCAGCAATCGTCTTGACGGGAGACGCAAAAAAGGTCGATTCTATCGGTATGTTTGTAGATACAGGTAAATTACCGGTTGCGCTGGTCCTCCTTTTGGTTGTCTTCGGCGGGGTCGTCGCCACAGCGGCGCCTCAGGCGGAGTTGTGGCCCCGGTGGGAGGCCCACAACCCCGCCTCCACCACCGTTGTGGATCACAGCGATTGGGGCGCGTTCCTCAGGCGCTACGTGGTGACTGACACTACCGACGGGGTGAACCGCCTGCGCTACGGCGCGGTCACCCCGTCGGACCGCAGGGCGCTGCAGGGGTACATCGCTGCTCTCGCTGGCACCGAGGTTTCCCGGCTCGCTCGGCCGGAGCAGCTGGCCTACTGGACCAACCTCTACAACGCGGTGACGGTGGAGCTGATCCTGGATCACTATCCGCTGAACTCCATCAGGGATATCGGTATCTCCGGGCCGGTGTACAACCGCCACCCCTGGGACGCCCCGCTGGTGACGGTGGAGGGGGAGGAGCTGACGCTGAACGATATCGAACACCGGATCATGCGCCCGATCTGGCAGGATCCGCGTATTCACTACGTGGTGAACTGCGCCAGCATCGGCTGTCCCAACCTCCTGCCGGTTCCCTTCACCGCCGGGAACTGGGATACCCTGGCCAGCGAGGCGGCCCGGTCGTACGTGAACCATCCCCGGGGGGTCAACCTCTCCGGCAGGCGTCCTGTCTTCTCCAGCATTTACGACTGGTACGCTGCGGACTTCGGTGGAGACATTGCCGGGGTGGTTGAACACGCTCTTCAATACGCCCGTCCAGCCCTGGCTGAGGAACTCAGGCACTTCGCCAGGGGAGGACACCGCGGTCGCGTTTCCTACGAGTACGACTGGAACCTGAACGGGGACTGACCGGCGGTGATCGACGTTCTGAAGCTGCTGGGCGAGCGCAACCCGGCGCTGGCGGCGAAGCTGCCCCGTGGCGCGGCGCGGCTGCTGCAGCTTGTCACTCACCAGGGGCGGATCAACCGCCTCCTGCGGGGGTTTCCCGGCGGTGGCGGTCCCGATGCTGGTGCCGGTGGCGTCGGCGACCTCGGCGTTACCGCGAAGGACTCGCTGCACTTCTGCCGCTACATCCTGGACGACCTCGGGATCTCCACCCGGGTGATCGGCGAGGAACATCTGCACCGTGCGTCGCGACCGGTGGTGTGCTGCAACCACCCTACTGGTGGTGTTGAAGGGCTGGTAATGATGGAAGCGCTGCTGCGCCTTCACGGCACCTGTCGGGTTCCCGCGAATGACCTGCTGTGCCTGATTGCGCCGCTGGCGCCGGTGCTGGTGCCGGTGAACCGCGCTGCTCCGTCCCGGGGCGCCGCAACGGCGTTCCTCGATGCCTTCGCCGGAGACGAGCCGATTCTGGTCTTCCCTGCGGGGGTGACCGCCCGGGTTCGAGCGGGGGTGCTCCGGGAGTATCCCTGGGAGAGCGCCTTTGTCTCCCGGGCGCGACGATCCGGACGGGAGCTCCTGCCGGCGCGGGTGAGCGGCAGAAACTCCCACCACTTCTATCTGATCCACCGGATCCGCCGCGCCCTGGGTATACAATTCAACCTGGAGATGGCGCTGCTGGTGGATGAACTCTTTCGCCGTCGCGGTGATACTGTGGTGGTGGAGTTTCTGCCGCCCCGAAAGCCCTTCTGCGGGGCCGCCGATGGCACGCGTACGCGTGAGAGGGACCGACTCCTGGCGGCGCAGATCCGCCGGGAGGTGGAGCATGCGGGAGAGGGAGGTGTTACATGAGCGGGGACATTGCCGCGGAACTCACCGCTGCCACGATGGTGGCGCGGTTCAGGGAGCTGGAAATTCATCTGGTTGCGGCGCGGGAGGCCCCGGCAACGATGGAGGAGATTGGACGCATCCGGGAACGGGAGTTCGTTGCGGTGGGAGCTGGTCGCGGCGGCGAGATGGACCTGGACCGCTACGACAGCCAGTGGCCCTGGTACCTGCAGCTGGTCTCGTGGGATCCCGAGGAGGAGCAGATCGTGGCGATGTATCGGGCGATCCATTGCGGCTGGGCGCTGCAGCACGGAGGCCTGCAGGCGCTGCGTACCGCAGAGCTCTTCCGCTTCAGCGACCACTTCCGCAGCGAGTACCTTCAGTACGCGGTTGAACTGGGCCGTTCCGTGGTGAACCGGAACGCCCGCCGTGCCCTGGCGGGCTTGTTCTCCGTCTGGACGGGTCTGGGAGCGCTGATGCGGGAGTGGACGGACATCCGCTACTTCTTCGGCAACGTCTCGCTGTACCGGACGCTGCCCGGTGAGGCGGTGGCGGCGATCCTGGGGTACCTGTTTGCCCACCATCGGGGCGAGACGGGGCTGGTAACGGCGCACCGCCCGGTGACGTTGGCCCCGCCGCCGACGATTCCCGGGAGTCTGGAAGAGCTTCAGACCCTCGCCGGTGAGAAAGGCTGGACGGTGCCCCCCATTCTGCTCTCGTATCTGAAGGCTCATCCGGGGATGCTGGCGTTTGACGTGGCCGAGGACGACGATTTCGGGGGAGCCCTGGAGGTTGCCATCGCCGTGCCCACCACCGGAATCACCCCGCGGACGATGAGCCGGTTCATCGACCCGTACCGCAGCGTCAACTCCGAGCGGTTTAATCTGCCCCAGAGTCCGCCCCAGGGGAGAGCCCGAGGATGATCCGGGCGATGCTGATCGGGGTGGTAGGGACCAGCGTGATTCACCTCTCCAAGGGGGTGATGAAGCTGGGGATCACGTTGGGGGGCAACCGCACCGCCGGCAACCGCACCGCCGGCAACCGCACCGCCGGCAGCCGCGCCCGCACGGTGTGGCTTCTGGGGATGCTGATGAACTTCACAAACCCCCTGTGGGTGATCCTGGCCAACCGGTTCGCTCCCACCATCTACTACACCTCCATGTACGGGCTGGGGTTGATCGCGCTGCTGCTCTTCTCGAAGGTGGTGCTGGGCGAAGCGGTAGGCCGGCGGCAGGCTCTGGGGGTGGCGGTGATCGTGGCGGGGACGCTGGTGATTGGTCTCACCGAGCTGGGGCAGGACCCGCCGTCGCTCTACTTTGCGATCAGGCCGCGGGTGATCGCAGTGGCGGGGCTCTGGCTGGTGGGGGCCCCCCTGGCCGCAGCGGTGGTGCGGCGCCGCCGG
>SKHA01000040.1 GCA_007117185.1 Spirochaeta sp.
CTGACAGCGAGAAGACACGCCGTCGGCTGCTCGTTGAAAGCATCCAGGAACCCATCGTCACCGCTCGCCTGACCCGCCACGTCGGGTCGCACCTGCCCGTTCTGATCGAGGAGCGCATTCAGGAAAGTGATATTCTCCTGGGGCGATCTCCCTTACAGGCCCCGGAGGTGGACGGACTGGTTGTGGTTCACCACGGTGGGGACGCGCAGCCGGGGCATTTGATCCAGGTGGAAATTACCGGCGTCACCGGCGTGGATATGCAGGGTCGGCGCATCATTTTCTGAGCGCCGCTCCTGCACCGGGTGTTCCCTATCGGGTAAGCTTGCGGTGCACGTGGCGGTGAGGGCGGTCCGCCGCGGTGCCCAGGGTCCGACGGCGGTGATCGGCGTACTCGCTCCAGGTTCCATCGTACCAGACCACCTCGTTCTCCTCGAACGCCAGCAGGTGGGTGCAGACCCGGTCCAGGAACCAGCGATCATGGCTGATCACCAGCGCCGCCCCGGCGAACTCATCCAGGGCCTCTTCCAACGCGCGTAACGTGTTTACGTCCAGGTCGTTGGTCGGTTCGTCCAGGAGGAGCAGGTTACCCCCCTCCCTGACCATCATCGCCAGGTTGAGGCGATTTCGCTCACCCCCGGAGAGAATCCCCACCTTCTTCTGCTGGTCGGCACCGGTGAAATTGAACCACCCGCAGTACGCCCGGGAGTTGACCTCCCGACCGCCCCCCAGGCGGATCAGGTCTTGCCCGTCCGAGAGTTGCTGCCACACCGTCTTTTCTGCGTCCAGGGTGCTGCGCATCTGGTCAGCGTAGGCCAGTTGTACCGTCTCCCCCACCCGGAGGGTGCCATCGTCAGGAGTCTCGCTGCCGGCAATCATCCGAAAGAGGGTTGTCTTTCCCGCGCCGTTGGGCCCGACAATGCCTACTATTGCCCCGGGGGGTACGGAAAACGAGAGGTTGTCAAAGAGCAACCTCTCGCCATACCCCTTGGCGATCCCGGTGGCTTCCACCACGATATCTCCCAGTCGCGGCCCGGGAGGGATGGAGAGCTGGGTCTCCCTGACCCGTTCGCGGCTTCCCTCGGCCAGCAGTTGCTCGTAGCGGTTGATTCGCGCCTTGCTCTTGGTGTGCTTTCCTTTTGGAGAGAGGCGAATCCACTCCAACTCGCGCTGCAGCGTCTTCTGACGCTCGCTCTCACCCTTTTCTTCCCGGGCCAGACGCTGCTGCTTCTGCTCCAGCCAGCTGGAGTAGTTTCCCTTCCAGGGGATCCCCTCGCCGCGGTCCAGCTCCAGAATCCATCCGGCTACGTTATCCAGAAAGTAGCGATCATGGGTGACGGCGATGATCGTACCCTCGTACTCCCTGAGGTGCCGTTCCAGCCACCCTACCGTCTCGGCGTCCAGGTGGTTGGTCGGTTCGTCCAGCAGGAGGATGTCAGGTTTGCGCAGGAGCAGCCGGCACAGAGCGACCCGCCGCCGCTCCCCCCCGGAGAGGACGTCCACTACCGCTTCCGGAGGGGGGCAGCGCAGCGCGTCCATGGCCAGCTCCAGCCGGGCGTCCAGCTCCCACCCCCCCACGGCGTCGATCTTTTCCTGAATCGCCGCCTGCCGGTTGCCCAGCTTCTCGTAGTCTGCATCGGGCTCACCGTAGGCCTCGCTGATCGCTTCAAACTCCGCCAGCAGGTCCAGCGTCTCCTTTGCTCCTTCGGCCACAATCTCCCGGACCGTCTTACCCGCTTCAAGGTCAGGCTCCTGCTCAAGATAGCCGATGGTGAACCCCGGTGAGATGGAGGTCTCGCCGTCAAACTCGCTATCCACCCCTGCAAGGATACGCAGGAGGGTGGACTTACCCGATCCGTTCAGACCGATCACGCCGATCTTGGCGCCGTAAAAATAGGAGAGGTTGATCTCCTTCAGGACCGTTTTGGTGCCGTACACTTTGGACACCCGGTGCATCGAATAGATGACTCGCTTTTCGTCAGTGGTGGTTGCCATACCGGCAGGATAACAGAAAAGGTCGCTGGAATCACCCGAAAATGGTGGTATCCTATGGACTATTGCGTCGCGAATGTAGATGCTACAGGAAGACTACGAGGTTTGAACAAGCGAGACCAGTGACGATGATGGAAAAGAAACGAGTTCTGGTTGCCTGCGGCACCGCCGTGGCAACATCAACAGTTGTAGCCCGCAAACTCGAAGATGAACTCCGCCGGCGGGGTATTGAGATAATCACCACCCAGTGCAAGGCTGCGGAGGTTCCCTCACGGGTCCATGACCACGATCTGGTGGTGACCACCACCTTTGTCTCCGGAACCGGTGAAGTGCCGGTAATCCATTCAGTCTCTTTCCTCACCGGTATCGGGCTGGAGCGGGACATTGACCGGATCGTGGAGATTCTTCAGGGCTGAGATCGCCTGCGCCCTTTCCCCCCTTTGCGTTCTGACAGTATATTTATGCACATGAAGCGAATACGTGTGTATGCGGCGCTGGTGCTGACAGCAGTGGTTCTGGTGCTTGCCGGTTGTGGTGGTGCAGAAGAGGTGACCCGTGAAGAGGCTGAAACCCAGCGGGCAGCGCAGCGCAGCGGCATTCTGGAGCGAACTGTCTCCCGACCCGGGCCTCCGGTCTATCGGGTGGGGCAGGTAGGGGGTGAGTACACCTCTACCCTGACCAATGATCCCCGCACGTTCAACGACCTGACCGCCAGGGACGCCGATTCCCGAACCATCGTCGACGTACTCAGCGACTATCTGGCAGACTACGACCCCTATGACCGCGAGTTCAAACCCAACCTGGCCTCATTCGAGATAGAGGCTGACCAGGAGCGGGATACCCTGCGGGTGATCTTCACGCTGCGTGAGGATATCTACTGGACCACCCCGGATTCAGACCCATCCACCTGGGTTCAGGTGACCGCTGAAGATATCGTCTTCTGGTACAATGAAATAGACGGGGATCCGGACCTGCAGCTGCCGGGGTACCCCGGGCAGTTTGTCGAGATGCCCGACGGTTCCCGCAGCCGTGTCACGGTGGAGCAGCTCGATCGTTTCCGGGTTGCGTTCAATTACCCCCGGATCGTGGCCAACCCCATTCTCAACGCCAACATGCGCATCTGGCCGCGGCACATCTACCAGCCCGCCAAGGAGTCCGGCGGCAGCGAAGCGCTGCTGAACGTCCACAGCGTTGATACGGACCCGCGTACTATCCCCAGCATCGGTGCGTATCATATCGTCGAGTACACCCCGGGGGTGCGGGTGGTGCTGCAGCGCAACCCCAACTACTGGAAGACCGACGATGAGGGAACCTCGCTGCCCTATCTGGAGCGGGTGATCTATCGTATCGTCCCGGACGACAACACGGCGTACCTCCTCTTTCGGGAGGGCACCAAGGACGGCCATTCGGTTCGGCCGGACCAGCTCGAAGAGGTTCTCAGTGTCCAGAATCCTGACTTCACCGTCTACGATGGCGGCGAAACCCTGGGGTCAGCTTTTTTCGTATTCAACCAGAACCCCTCCAACCTGGATCCGGTGAAACTCTCCTGGTTTACCCAGCGCGAGTTTCGACAGGCGATGAGTTCCGTCCTCAATCGTCCGCGCATCGCCCAGCAGGTGTATCGCGGGCTGGCCTCACCGGCGACGCACTTCTTCGCCCGACCCAACCCCTTCTTCAATGAGGATATCCGCCTGGAGTTCACCTATGACCCCGAGCGGGCGGTGGAGCTGCTGGCCACCATCGGCATGGAACGGCGTGAAGACGGGTTGATGTACGACAGCGACGGTAACCACATTGAGTTCACCATCAACATGGGCGCCGAGAATCCCATCGGTATCGACGTCTCCAACATCTTCGCCGACGAGCTTTCCGAGATTGGCGTCACCGCCAACGTGCGCCCCATCGACTTTCAGAACCTGGTGGAGCGGCTCACTACCACCTACGACTGGGAGGTTGCCACGGTGGCTTTGGGAGCGAACTTCTGGCCTGAAGGGGGCAGCAACGTCTGGCAGTCAAGTGGGAACTTCCATCTTTGGTATCCGTTCCAGTCGTCCCCTGCTACGGAGTGGGAGGCCCGAATCGACCACCTGTACAACGAGGGACGGTTCACCATCGATACGGAACGCCGCTGGGAGATCTATAACGAATTTCAGACGATTCTGCTCACTGAACTGCCGTTGTTCTACATCGTCCACCCCCTGGCGTTCTTCGCGATTCGGGATCGCTGGCAGAACGTGTTCTACGATACCCTGGGGGGTACTGACAGCCTCTACTTCTTTCTGGAGCAGTAATGGTTGAGAGCGGGCCTCAGGTTGCCCATTCGCTTTCGCGAGTGCGTCGCCTGGCTATCGCCGGAGCGGCGCCCTTTCTGGCGCTGCGTCGCCGCCATCCCCTGGCGTCGTTCATCGCCGGGCGGGTGGTCTCCATGGTTACCATTCTGTTTATCCTCGGTTTTGCCGTCTTCGGGTTGATGGCCCTTACCCCCGGAGACATCGTGGACACCTACGTGCGCAGCCAGATGATGATGCAGACCGAGTTTCGCCAGGCGGACCACCAGTATACCGAGGAGGCGATCGCCAGGGCCCGGGCGCGGCTGGGGCTGGATCAGCCGTTCTATGTGCAGTACATGGTGTGGTTGCGGCGGGTGGTGATTGAGCGGGATCTGGGTC
>SKHA01000094.1 GCA_007117185.1 Spirochaeta sp.
CAGGCGGAGGCGATCGCTGCTCAGGCGCCGAAGTCGTTGGTTGACCCACAAGGTCGCCGCGATCACAAGGCTTGCAAGAATTCCAATACCGATAATGAGGCGATAGTTTGTCGACTCAACAATCTGGATATAGACGTGGCGGTTGACGATTTCCTGGCGTTCCATCGGAGTTATGTCGGTGATGGCGAGATCCAGAATCTCCCGCAGAAGGGGCTCCCGGTGCAGGACACCCATCCTCAGATGGTTGTCGTACTCCGGGATCCGCCCGGCGATCTTCAAATTAAAGAACCCTTCAGATCGAATCGTCCACGCGGCGATAATCAGAGAGCGAAGGGTCAGGTCGGCCTCGCGACGGGTGACCATCTCGAACGCCTCCCGCTCTGTCGGAGTGGTCATCACAGTAATGTTCGGATAGTCCCTGCGCACAAACTCCTCGATGGAGGTTCCCTCAGGCAATACCAGAGTCGCTCCCACGAGGTCAGCCGGATTCCCGACAAAGGGGTGCTCCTCCCGAGAGATGAAGACGTTACTGTCTACCAGAAGGGGCTCGGTGAAGGAGAGCCATTCCTCTCTTTGGGGTGTCCGGTTCAGAAAAGGGATGACCAGACAGCGGCCCTCTTGAGAGAATGCGAGGGTCTGCGCCCAGTCTGCGGTAGGAACGACAGAAAACGTGGTATCCAGTCGTCTTGCCACCAGATCCACAAGATCAGCAGCGATCCCGGAAAATGAGCCGTCAGGATGGATGTACTCAAAAGGCATCCAGTCCGGATCGACGCACATCGTCACCGGGCCGATTTCATCCAGATACGCGCGTTGTGCCCGGGTCAGCGGAACTGTCCCGGGGGTCACTTGCGCAAAAAGGACTGACACGGAACCAAGAACCGCAAGGAGTACCAGATAGCGGGCAGGTGGTCTCCTGTTGGCCATCACAAGGCGGGCGTCCCACCGTCCAGGGTCAGGACAAAACACGACCCCTGGGGCCCGGTAGTGCGGACCAGAACGTCTCCATGGTGAGCCCGCATGATGTCTTTGGTCAGGGGTAGTCCCAACCCCGTTCCAGCCTCGCCGGCGGTTCCGAGACGGCTGGTCTTTACTTCCTGCCGGAAGAGAAGCGGAAGGTCTCCAGGAGCGACCCCCGCGCCGTGGTCCAGAACCCGGACTTCATCACCATCCCCCTCAACCCGCACCGTTCCCCCCATGGGAGAAAACTTGACCGCGTTGGATACGAGGTTGAAAAGGGCCTCCCGAAACAGTCCTTCATCAACCGTCAGGGAGAACATGGGATCCAGAGCCACATCAATGGTCAGCTCCTTCTCCCGAATCTGCCGCCTGAGGGTCAGTACGATATCCTGAACCAGAGGGTAGATCTGTACCGGCGCCGTCTCAACCTGGAGCTGCCCCGATTCAAGGCGATGGATGTTCAACAGCTGGTTGATCATCTCCACCAGAACTGCCGCGGCGCTCCGCAGGTCTCGAATGGCCTCATCCCGCGCCTGGTCCGAAAAGGAGGATCCCGAGGTGGCCAGAAGGTCAAGCATGGTGAAAATCCCCGCCAGCGGTGACTTCAGATCGTGGGAGACCAGCGAGAGAAAGGTGTCTTTGATGCGATTTGCGTTTTCTGCCTGGGTACGCTGGTCCTGCAGAACCTGTTCCTTCTCCAGACGGTCCGTCAGGTCATGAAGAGCCAGGAGGTGGTAGGCTTCTCGGCTTACCCGAATCCTGGTGTGATGTACCTGAACGGCGGTGGACTGACCCACCTCATTTTTCAGCTCCGCAGATACTCCGACGTCGGGATCACCCTCCAGGTCCAGTTCGGGCAGGTACGTCCCAACTGGTTTACCCTGGAGGCTCCCGGTGTCGCTGTCCGTCACCAGCGCGGCGAAGCTGTGGTTACTCCTATGAATCACTCCGTCACGGGCAAGCACCAGCGGAACCGGCGCCACCTCAAAGAGGGTAGTAAAGGTCTCCCGCTCCGCTTCCACTGTCGCGTTGGTGCGGCGCAACTCCAGCAGAGTGATAACCTGCCCGGCAAGCCGCTCCAGTCCGTTAATCACCTCCGGATCAAGCCGGCGCGGTTGGTAGTCCACCACACACAGCGTACCCAGAACAGATCCGCTATTGCTTTTCAGGGGCACGCCGAAGTAGAAGCGGATATCCAGCGCCTCCGGGTGGTGACCGTCCGGGGGCAGCTGTGAGGCGTTAGCGGGTCGCCGCATGAGCGTTTTGTCACGACAGACGATAAAACGCTGATCCTTCAGGACATCCTCAACGAGAAGACTCTTGCCGCTATCCACTACAAACTGACAGAAGCTCTGCTCCCGGGGCAGATCCCTCTGCGGCAACCCCTCGATGCTTTTGAACCAGAGCCTTTCAGCATCAACAAAACTGATGAACGCCCCGGGAGTCTTCGAGATCAGTCGAGCCAGAGCGACGATGTCGTCGTACTGCTGCTCCCGCGGCGAGTCCAGAATCTCGAACGCGTACAGATCCTGCAGCCGTGTGGCGTCTCTCCTCTCCATAGGTGCCTTGATTATACTGGGGGACCCGTCTTTTTGCTACATTTCCCGCTTTGTGGTATAAGTCCGTTATGCAGGCACAACCTATCAGAACATCCCCGGACAACGCTTTCGGCCATGCCACCGTGACCCATCGTCTCCCCGCAAATATTCGCAACGTTATCGCCGTTAACCCGGGCTTTTCCAGCGGGGTCCGGACGGCGCTGGAGCAGCTGGCAAGAGAAATCGCCGACAACGCCCCCCTGGGAACGCTGCCCCTCCCGGCGTGGGACGCAGAACAGTGGAACAGAGAACTTGAACCGTACCGCCACGAACGCTGGCACGATACCACGTGGTTCTTTGCAGAGACATGGGCATTTCGACGCATTCTGGCAGCTACCCGGTACTTCGAGACGTTACAGGACCCGTACGGTCCAATGAAGAATCGAGAGCTGGAATCGGGAGCTCCGTTTTTGCCGGTACAACGTTTCGCGACTTCAGACGATCCCAAAATCGCGTTGAATGAGGCGCTGCACCTGTGCATCTGGGGGAACAAAGCGGATATCTCATTTGCTCTCGGTGGTGAACTGGACCACTCATCCGGTGATCGGGAGCTTCTCCTGGCGGACGATTCAGAGCTCGCTGCGGGGATCCTCGCGGAGGCTACCCGACCGGTGCATATCGTCATGGACAACTCCGGAGCGGAGCTGGCCGGTGACCTTGTCCTGGCAATGACTATTCTGCAGCTGACTGCCGCGCCGGTAGTGTTGCATCTGAAGTTCTATCCCACCTACGTCAGTGACACGATAATCCCGGATATTTACACCTTTCTGGCTTATGGCCGGAGCCATACCGACCCTGCCGTCCAGTCATTCTGCAGCGAAGTCGGCGTAGCGATCGAGGACGGTTCAATCACGCTCGCTCCCGATCCGTACTGGTGTGAGACCCGTTTCCTCACAGACGCTCCAGAGCACATCAGCAGAAGTCTCGACGACAGTTCCATGGTCATCATCAAGGGCGACTTCAATTATCGTCGAGGGATGCGCGACACGATCTGGCCTTACGGCACCGATGCACCCACCGCCATGGGGATCACCAGGAACCTGTCTCCCCACCTGTTTCTCAGGACGATGAAGAGCGACTGCCTTGCCGGAACGGATACAGAAAAAACCGGAACGCTTGACATCAACGAACCGGGATGGCGAACCGCCGGGCGACATGGGGTTATTCAGCTGGTATTGTAGTTGACCCCGGTCGTATATTCCGATGATGGAGAAACACAGATGCAAATGACAACCGAACTGTTCAATCGTGGTCAGGAGCCCCGGCGCTACGTGGAAGGAATGCGCAGTTATCGATCGCTGGTAAAGCAGTTACTCCTTGCGGCAGAGGATCTGCCGGTGGACAAGGCAGCGCTGCCACAGAAGCCTGCCGCCTTTGCGACGATCTCCACCGAGGACTGGTGCGGGGACTCCGCCTGCGTTGTACCGGCTTTGACGCGGCTGTTTGAGGTGAAAGAGATACCGTTCCGCGTCTTCCGTGGCTCCGAGACAGTCGTCCTGAAAGAGTTCTACGAAAACAGCGGTACCGACCATATCCCGGTGCTCTCACTCTGGAATGCAGACGGCAGCGAAGCAGCCAGGTGGGTAGAGTCACCACAGGCAGCACAAATCAGGAAGGCAGCATGGAAGGAGCAGCACCCGGAGTTCAAAGAGCTCTACCGGCTGCGCGCCGAAGGAGATGCCGAGGCCACCAAAAAGTTCGGGGTGTTATATCGAGGCTTCCTCGAAGAGATGGCGGTCTGGTATCAGGATGATCTGTGGAGCGAGGTGATCCGCGAAGTTTCTCAGCTGCTCTCCGGGGACGTGTAGTCCCGGTGGGCGGCCCATTGCCGTCATCATCTATCGTTAAAACAAAAAAAACGTCTCCTTCGCTCCTTCGGGCTCAGGTTGCGCACGTTCCTCAGACTTCGTCCTCCGGTACGTGCTGCAGGCAAGCCAGACGTCACCGAGACCCTGTACCTAAAGCGAATCCACTCATCTATCGGTAAAAACAAAAAAAACGTCTGGCAACGACCTACTCTCCCACCTTGCGGCAGTACCATCGGCGCTGAAGGGCTTAACTTCCGTGTTCGGAATGGGAACGGGTGG
>SKHA01000185.1 GCA_007117185.1 Spirochaeta sp.
CACCAGAGCGATGGGAAGGTCGGCGATGAAGTTGCGCAGAAAAAAGGTGGCGAAGCCGATCTGAAAGGAGGTGTGGAAGATTATCAGCGCCCACAGGGTATCCAGCAGATCCAGATGGAAGAAGATCGTCCGCACCGGGATCATCAGGATCTGGAACGGGACAAAGTTTCCGGCGATAAACATCGCGTACAGGAGAATCCGCCCCCGGAAGCGGTGAATCGCCAGGGTATACCCCGCCATGGCGCTGAAAAAGACCGCCATAACCACCGACGGCAGAGTAATCACAAGACTGTTGATAAAGTAGCGGAACATGGGGCTGCGGGCGGGGTTGAACACCTCGCTGTAGTTGGCGATGAACTTTATCTCACTGGGCCAACCCCAGTAGTTTCCGGCGATGATGTCGGCATTGCCCCTGATGGAGGTGAGCAGAATCGCAAACATCGGCAGGAGCCACAGCACCAGCACCACCGGGACAGCAACCCGATAGAGGGTGCGCACCAGGGGACTTGTCTTTTCGATAGGAGTGGGAAACATGCGCTCACCTCTCGTTGCGAACGACGGAGTTCAGAAAGAAGGCAATGAACACCGCCATGATCAGAAAGAGAATCACCGCAATAGACGCACCGTACCCCATCTTGAAGTTGAACAGTGCCTCGTTGTACATGTGATACGCCAGAACGTTGGACGAGCCCCAGGGCCCGCCAGCAGTCATGATCGCCACCAGGTCGAAACTGCGCAGCGCGCCGATGACGGTGACAACCACCGCGATGAAGGACGCTCCACGTAGCTGCGGCAGGACCACATGGCGAAGCATGGACCACCCGGAGGCGCCGTCGATGCGCCCCGCCTCAACAACCTGAGAGTTCATGCTGGTAAGGCCGGTGAGATACAGGATCATGCAGTACGCCGTCTGCGGCCAGAGAGCAGCCGCAATGATCGCGTAGGTTGCCAGGTTCTCGTCTGCCAGGAAGGGAATTGGACGCAGTCCAAAAAACCGAAACACCGCGGCCAGGAGCCCGAGGTCGGGGTTGTAGAACCACGAGAAGATCAGGCCGATGACCACCAGGTTGATCACGAAGGGGAAAAAGAAGAGCGACTTGAACAGTCGAATGCCCCGCACGCTCTGGTTCAAAAAGAGCGCCAGGACCAGCCCCCCCACAGGGGCGAGCATCATCACCACCAGCCAGCGGATATTGTTCAACAGGGACACATGAAACCGTCGATCCCCCATGAGACGCTCGTAGTTCTCAAGGCCGACCCACGTCATGGGTCCAAATCCACTCCATTGGTGAAAACTGATCCAGATGCTCTGTACAATGGGCCACAGGACGAACGCTGAAAACAGCAGGAACGCCGGTGCCAGAAAATAGATCGGTGCCAGACGAAACTGCAGATGCAGCCACCGATATTCAGTTTCTTTTTTCATCGATTTCTGTACCTCCCGGAAGAGTCTGCAAAAGAAACGCCGCAGGCAGCCCGAAGACTACCGGCGGCGCCGCAAACAGTCGGTGTCACATCAGAACGGTGACACATCATAACGGTCTCAGCGGAAGACGTTTCTCCGCTCGGCATCCACGCGCTCGCGGATCTGCTGAAGCCGGCCGGGGTTGACCATGAACTCCTGGAATCCCTGCATGCCGTGGGAGGCCATTTCCGGTGAGGTGTCCCGGTCGTAGAACTGGGCCAGCCCGTCGGCAGCGCTGAGCATCTCGAAGCCCATCAGGGTGAACCGGTCAGTCGGCGGAGGAGAATAGCGATTGGGAGGAATATTGCCGGTGGCGTAGGCAAACTGCGCCTGAATGTCCGGGCGGGATACGAACGCCAGAAAGAGCCGGGCGTCTTCCTTGTTCCGGGCACCCGAGGGGATGTGGTAGGACTCCATGGGCGCGTCTTCGTACACACCAACGTTGGGGTTGATGATGGGGAACTGGAAGAATCCGACGTTGTCCACTACCCCGGCGGCTTCCATATCAGGAACGATGAAGTTGCCGATGAGGTACATCGCGGCGGTACCGTTGATGAAGGGAGCCTGCGCTTCCTGCCAGGAGTAGGTGGCGTGATTCTCCAGGAAGTAACCCCGGTCGAGCAGGTTCTGCCACACACCGAACACCTCGTCGAGCTCCGGGTCCAGGTAGCTGGCGTTTCCGAGCATCAGGTCCATGTGATAGTCCATGCCGTTGATGCGCAGGTTCAGGTAATCGAACCAGCCGCCGGCGGTCCACAGAAACTTGGTTCCGATGGCGATGGGGGTGATGTTGTTGCGCTTCAGCGTCTCTGAAACCTGGAGAAACTCGTCCCAGGTCTGGGGCTCGCTCAGACCGTAGCGCTGAAAGATGTCGGTGCGGTAATAGACGCCCCACTGGTAGTAGCCCCAGGGAACACCGTACTGCCGGTCGTTCACCGTCAGGGTTGCCCGGGAGGAAGCCATGGAGTCGAACAGGTCGTTTTCCCGCCAGACATCGCTGACGTCCTCGAACAGCCCCTGATCAACAAAGAACTTCATGCGGTTACCCGCAAACCAGAGCGCCACATCCGGCGGATCTGCCGCCAGGAAGTTCCGGATCGCCGTCTTGTACGCTTCGTGATCGAAGGTGTTCAGACGAACATCGATTTCCGGATACTCCGCCCGGAACTGATCAACCACCTCGGCGAAAGCTCCCCGCGGAACCGGATCTGAGAGGTTGGAGTTGATAACCAGCGTGCGTTGCGCTGTGGCCTGCTCCTGGCCACCAGACGCAAAGACACCGGCAGAGATCACTGCCAGAGCGATTAGACTCAGCAAAACTCGTCGTACCATAACGTTTGTACCTCCTTGGTATATCGTTCGTTCATTGTAACGGAGCTCCGTCAGCGGTCAATCTTAAGATTTTCCTGCAGGTGCAACAGTTTTCAGGAGGTGCCCTGACCACCCCCCCGGAACGCCGATTTTGGTATCCTTAGCGCATAAAAATGGAATATTTTTCGATGGACCTGCCATAAAAACAATTTTTTCGCGTCGAATGACAGATAGCGACTGTAATAATTTTAAGATCGATGCTATGATATTCGTGTAGAGAGGCAATATGAATGCGAAATCAGCACGATCTGGGCCGACGGGACGGAGAGTTTATCCTCTCGACGCCCTCGGAGATTGAGAATGAGTTGCCCTTTCAGCTCGTCGGGGCGGGGATCGACTTTTTCCAGTATCCTGTGGAGCGACCGTTCGGCTTTCCGGTGTACCAGTGGATTCAGACAGGTAGCGGGATGGGCGTCCTGGAATGTGCCGCCGGAACACTGCAGGTTCCCCCCGGTTCGGGGATGCTCCTGTACCCGGAAGAACCCCACACCTACCACGCCGCCGACGACGACTGGCACGTCAACTGGATCACCTTCAGCGGACACCTCGCTGAAGGTATGCTGGCGTATCTGAAGATGCCCCGGACCCAGGTCTACGTCGTCTCCGAGCCGCTGGCCATAGAGGCGCGAATCCGCAAAGCCCTGCAGACCCTGCGCAGCGACTATCCCCTCAGGGGAATCGACGGCTCGGCCATCGTCTATCAGTTGATGCTGGACTTCCTGAAGTACGTCCAGAAGGACGGCACCGCCAGCCGGGACTCCCACCACATGCGGCTCAAACCGGCGATGGATTACGTTGAGGCCCACATCGGCGAACCGATCTCGCTGGACGCCCTGGCCCGGACGATCGGCGTTACCCCCCAGTACTTCTGCGACCTCTTCCGCGCCGTCACCGGACAGCGACCGACGGAGTATCTCAACCGGCGTCGTATCGACCGCGCCCGGGAGCTGCTGTTGCTGGAGCCGCAGACACCGATTCACGAGATCGCGCGCCGCACCGGCTACAGCAGCGACAGCTATTTTGCCTCGGTATTTCGGCGCCTGGAGGGGGTGACGCCGCACCGCTACCGCGAGAGCAACGCCAACCGGCGCACCCCCGAGCGGTAACGCCGGTCGCCGCGAAACGGCGGTCTCCACGGTACCACCACCAGCGCTTTTGTCTCCGCCACCGGAATGTGGTATACTATAACCACGCGGTGCCACACGGACCGCCTCGCCGGGTCGTATGACCGGTGAACTATAGCGCTGCCCAAAAGGAGCGCACCGAAACGGGAGGTGCATTATGCACAATCGGGACTATCTGGACCTCGGACAGGTTCTGGATCAGATTTTCAAGGCGACGGAGGAGCTGTCCAACAGCTTCGGCGGCTTCGGTTTTGACCCGCGGAAATACGGCGGGGACAACCGCAACTACTACTCCATGTACCCCTTTCCACCGGCCAACATCTACATGCACAGCGACCGCAGCATGGTCTTTGAGTTTGCCCTGGCAGGATACCGTGACAGCGACGTCTCGCTGCAGTTCAACGGCGAGTACATGTCCCTCTCGGCCAAAGCACCGGAGCAGAACTGCGAGGACGAAGAGGTGATCTTCTTCAACCGCCGGCTCAAGTTCAAGGACATCCCGGAGCAGAAGTACTTCGTCCCTGAGGACAAGTTTGACCGGGAGAACGCCAAAGCGGTGTTCAAGAGCGGGATTCTGAAGGTAACGGTACCGTCCCGGGACGAGATCCGGCAGCCAGGTGGCGTGAAGATCGATATAGTAAACGAGGACGAAAAATGAACAGTATAGTA
>SKHA01000133.1 GCA_007117185.1 Spirochaeta sp.
CTCACCTGCCGGATCGCCAGATCCACCGCTTCCGCGTTGGACCCGGCAACCAGAACGCCAGCTTCTTCCAACCGCCGCAGGCATTCGTCGTAACCCTGAGGATCACCGTCTGTTCCGACAAGTGCCGCGACGAACACCACCCCTTCCCTGGCTCCAGTGATTGCCGGCAGCGTCATTCCAACCGGGTCCGGGTGGGACCCGTAACCGAGGACGAAGTCCAGCAGAATCACCGCCACAGTGGTGTCGGCGGTAGTCTTGCGAATCCACTCTACCCGGGCGGTTGGGTCTATCATCGGGTGGGCCCGACCGCGGGTGTACTGATCGTCTCCCAGATCGATGACGGTATATTCCAGATCCGGAACACGCCGCATTAACCCATCCGCTTCATCGGCGAGGGTGCCCCCGGTGTAGAGCCCGTGGATGCCGCCGCGACGGGGCTGCGGCGCCGCGGGTCCGCTCCTGTCCAGCACCGCCGGTTTCACACCCCCATCATCCAGCATACCGATCAAACCCACCGCTGCTCTTGCGGTCTCTGCCAGGGTATCCGTCAGGACCGCTCTCATGTCGGCTGGACACTGGGAAGGGCTTCCGCCCACCAGATGTACCACCACCGGTTTGGTGCATCCCTCCAGATCACTCCATAGCGCGCGCGCCAGCTCATCGGCTGGGGGTTTGGAGATAACTACGATCACATCAGTCCCGGGGTCCGCCTCCAGGGCAGCTATACCGGCACGTATCATCTGCCCGCTCACCGTCGGTTCCTTCAAGTCCCGCCCCCCCGTACCGATGGCGTGGCTGATTCCAGAGCCAAGACGATGAATCAGACAACTCACCTCCTGCAACCCCGTGCCGGACGCGGCAACAATTCCCACCGGGCCGGGACGTACAGCGTTGGAGAAGCACAAGGGCGTTCCGCCAATGATCGCCGTTCCGCAGTCCGGGCCCATCATTAGCAGACCCTTCTCCAGAGCTCGTCCCTTCAGTCGCGCTTCCTGCTCAACCGTAACGTTATCCGAGAAGAGCATCACCGAAAGACCTGCATCCAGCGCCTTATCTGCTTCAGCAACGGCCCACGTTCCGGCAACAGAGATCACCGCAAGGGTAGCCTGGGGTAGTACCTGCAGCGCTTCCATCACTGTTGTCGGAACAACTCCGGTCTCTTCACTGCCCAGCCCACCGCGTTTCTCACGAATCATTCGGTGAACCAGCTGCCGCAGTTCCTCGCCGGGAACGCTCCCGTCATGGTCCAGACAGATCAATAACTCATCCGGCCCCGCCGGAGAAACCACGAACTCAAGCATACGCGCCAGGTCCAGGTTCGCCTCGGTCGCCATCGCCACCAGGGCACGATGCACCCCCGGCTCCGCCTCGAGGCGGGCGTTCAATCGCATGAGAAAGACAGAGTCCGCGTAGACCCCTTGTTCCACGTACACCAGTTTCATTGTTTTCGCTCCCGCTATTCCCGGCTGTACCCTTTCCCGATCGAACCGGGAAACTCGATATACCGGCGAAAGACAACCATGATAACCAGCACCGCCGCGAAGGGCAGCATCAGAAAAAACTGAAAGGGGACCGCTGGCGCGACAAGCTGTAGCTGAAACGAGAGGACCTCCACCGCCGCAAAGAGAAACCCTCCGACGATAGCCCGCTGGGGACGCCAGCCGGCGAAGATCGCGATCCCGATCGCCATGAACCCGCGCCCGCCCGAGAGGTTGGGGTTGTACGTCCCGGTGATATAGATCGGAAGGTAGGCCCCGGCTATCCCGATCAGACCGCACCCCACCACGGTAGCGAGGATACGACGGCGGCGCACGTGTACGCCCACCACATCAGCGGCTTGCGGCAGCTCACCAATGGCCCGCGTCTCCAACCCCGCTTTGGTACGATAGAAGAACCACCAGGCGACCACCGTGGCCAGGTACATGAAGTACACCACGGGATCCTGGTTAAACAGCGCCCGGACGAAGGGAACGCTTTGTACCAGAGGGATGCGCAGCTGTGACATCCGAGGTGCTTGCGGCGCCTGCAGACGAATGCCCATCACAATTTTGTAGAGCAGGTCCGAGAGGCCCGTCCCGAAGATCACCAGCACGATCCCCACCACAAACTGATTCACCTTCAGATACTCGTGGATCAGCACCAGTAGCAATCCCAGAATCGCTCCGGTGGTAGCGGCAGCCACAAAACCCAGGAGCCAACTCCCGGAAAAGAACGCCGCCATGAATCCCACCGAAGCGGTCGTTAACATGATTCCCTCGCCGCCAACATTAAAGATTCCGGTGCGTCCGGAGATCACCAGCCCCAGTGCCACCAGGGTATAGATGGTGGTGTAGATGATAATCTGTCCCAGGAGGGACGAGAGTCCTGCCATATCTTCCTCCGTTGTCTCGCGGCGCTTCAGCGCAGCAAGAAGCGTTCCCGGGTGACCACTACGAAGAGCACCACCAGCGCCTGCGCCAGAAAGACCGCTTCCACCGGAACCTGCATCGTCCGTTGCAGCGCGTCCGCCCCAACCAGCAACACCGCCATGAGGAACGCCGATATCGGCACCGCAACGGGGTTGGCATTGACGATCAGGGCGTTAACGATTCCGAACATACCGAACTGGGCGCCGCTGGTTGTAGCGAACCCCTCGATCAACCGACGTTGAGTAGCGATCACCTCGAGGGATCCTCCCACCCCGGCAAAAGCGCCACCGAGCAGAAAAGTGATCAGCAGGGTTCGATTGAAGTTGATTCCGAAGACCCGGGATGCCCACTCGTTCTGGCCGATCGAGGTGATCTCATAGCCAAGGCGGGTATGACGGATCAACACGTATACCAGAACCACCGCCAGAAGCGCCGGCAGGATGGACACCGGAACAATACCGATGGAACCCAGCGTAGCTGCGGGGTTCAGCCGCACCGTCATCGGATGACCTTCCGCAGGGTCTCGAAAGGGTCCGGACGTGGCAACGAAGTTCAGAAACTGAAAGGCGATATAATTCGACATGATCGTGGAGATGATCGGATTGATGTCAAATCGCGTCTTTAGTACTCCCGCCAGCAGCGCCAGAGATCCTCCGGCCCCGGCCCCCACCAATAGAAGCAGCGGAATGAGAAATACCCGGGGAACCCCGGCACCCCCGATGAGCAGCCCGACCACTGCGGTGACGGTACCTCCGAAGAGCATCTGTCCCCAGGCACCGATGTTGAAGAACTTGATCATGAAGGGGATGGTAAACGCATAGGTTGTGAAGATCAGGGGAATCATCTTTTTCAGCGTTTCCTGAAATCCGAAGGATGTCCGAAAGGAAGTAGTCACCAGCGTTCGCAACGCCCGCCACGGGCTGAATCCCAACGCCGCCACCATCAGCATCGTCACCGCGAAGGCAGCACCGATAGCCAGAAGATAGATCAATGACAGACGCAGTGTCCGTGAACCATTCATGCTGTCTCTCCCAACATACACGCCCCGATGGTCAGTTTGTCGAAGTCTCGGCGGTTGAACAGGCCGGTCAGGGTACCCTCATGCAGTACCGCGATCCGGTCGCTCAGAATCATAAGCTCGTCCAGGTCCTCATTCACCCAGACGATGGCCATCCCGGCGCGACGACTCTCTTCCAGCTGAGAGAAGATGAACTCGACAGTTGCGATGTCCAGCCCCGAGGTGGGGTTGTGAGTCACCAGCAGCCGAGGGGAACCCATGAACGCCCTGGCGAGGACCGTCTTCTGGATGTTTCCTCCGGATAGTCGCCGGATCGCCAGATCAACCGATGGGGTATCCACGTTGAACTTTTGAACCGCTTCATCAGCGGCAGAGCGGACCGCCGGCCAGTTAATGAAATGCAGAGGTCGTGTAAACAGCCCTTCGGTGTGATGCCCGAGGAGTACGTTCTGCATGATCGACCCCTCGTTCAGAATTCCCTCACGGATCCGGTCTTCCGGGGTGTAGAACACCCCTCGCCGGAACATCCCTACGGTAGACTCGCGACACACGTCTTCACCGTCGAAGAGGATTGATCCTGCGGAGACGCGTTGCGGATTGATGAACAGCTCCGCCAGATCCTTTTCTCCGTTTCCTGATACCGCGGCAATCCCCAGTATTTCCCCGCCATAGACATCGATATTCACCCCCGAGAGGGTATCCGTACCGGCGTTGCGAAGAACGAAGACCGGCTCTGGTGACGGAGTAACCTCCTGGCGATGTACCTTGGGCAGCGCACTTTCGGTGACATCGATATCCCGGTCCATGAACATGAGCTTCACCAGCGAGTTCTGGGACATCTCATCCTTTCTTAGGTGCCCCTGCACCGCTCCTTTTCGCAGAACCGTCACGGTGTCGCACGCGGCCATTACCTCGCGGATTTTGTGGGTGATAAACACCACCGTGACCCCCCGCTCTACGAATATCCTCAGCGAGGTCAAAAGTTGTAGAAACTCGCTCTCCACCAGCGAGGTGGTAGGCTCGTCCAGGATCAGAACACGAGCACCGCGGTACAGTGCCCTCACGATCTCGATCTTCTGCTTCTCCCCCGCTGTAAGGAGCGAAACCTTGCGATCCAGGGGAAAGCCCAGACCGAACTCGCGACTCAACGCGGTGATCTTTTCGCGCTCAGGCGCGAGAGAGAACCGGAAAC
>SKHA01000387.1 GCA_007117185.1 Spirochaeta sp.
ATGCCCACTGCCGGCAGTAACGACCCGGCGGGAACACTCTGCTCCAGTTGCTCCCGGAGGTTCACGTGCCAACCCGCGTGAATCGTCACGCGGTCAAAAAAGGTGGCGGACGTTCCGACCCGCCAGACAAGATTCTGAAAGGAGGGAGCGTGGAAGCCCGTTCCGAAGTCCAGGGTGACCTCGGTGGTCTCCAGCAGCCGTGCCTGTACGTCCACCGCCGGTGTGAACGGCGCGGGTGGGCCGTTACCCAGCTGCCGGAGGGCCAAGCCAATCCGGAGGTCCGGCATGAATGAGACAGGACCGAGAAGGTGGATGACCCCGAGGTTTGCGCCGCCTGAGAAGGGGGTAACTCCCGCCTGATCGGTGAGAGTGCCGGTGAGCCCGAACCCCACCAGCCAGTTCGGGTACAGGTCCTTGGCGGCGTGGAGGTTGAGGGTGCCCCGGGTGCCGAGGTTCAACGCATCGTAGCCGACTCCGGCAAAACCCAGGGATCCACCGAATACACCTGCACGGGTGGGTACCACCACCCCGGCGGACGCGGCGTGGCCTTCCCAGGACCCGTCACCGACGATCCCGGTATACCCCGCCTGGAGGTGAATGCGCTGCTGCAGCGCCGACGAGGCGGGGTTGGCGGCGTCGCTCCCGCCGGTGACAGCGGCCCCGGTTGTGATAAAGCGGGGCGACTGCAGGCGCGGGAACAGCTCCTGCCCCGGTACGGGGTCATAGGCCGATACGGACAGGACCGGCACCAGCAACAGGAGCGCGAAAGAGACTGCCAGAAGGGCGGGTGGTATTCGTTTCATCTCGCTCCAAGTGTACCTCAGAACGGAAAAGGAATCACCCGCCTGTTTCTGATTCTTCCCCTGCGCTAATTCGATTTCTTGATGGGCAGGTACGGATACAGCTCACCCGCCATGGACTGGATCGACATGGTCTGCAACCAGACCCGACCGGGACCGGTGAGGGTCGTCAGAAACAGCCCCTCTCCGCCGAAGAAGAGGTTACCCAGCCCCTTGACCATCTCAACGTCCATGTTGACAGTGCCCTCGTACATGCCCACCGCACCGGTCTCGACTTTCAACTTCTGACCGGCTTCCAGGTTAATCTCAATCACCTCGCCGTCCAGCTCCACCAGGGCCATCCCTGATCCGGCCAGGCGTTGCATGATGAACCCCTCACCACCGAAGAATCCAGCTCCCAGCTTCTTTTGAAAGGCGATCTGCAGATCAACCGAAGGCTCCGAAGCGAGAAAGGACCGGCGCTGACAGACGATGGACTGCCTGGAGACGTCGATGCCGAAGATGTTTCCCGGAAAGGTGTGGCCGAAGGCAACGCGCTGGCCGTCGGCGGTGGCGGTGTAAATGTTCAGAAACCCGCTCTCGCCGGTCATCTTGCGCTTGATGAAGCCGCCCACGCCACCGGCCGACCCGGTCTTCATCTCTATGCCTGCGTCCATGTACTTCATCGCCCCGGTCTGACACTGCAGGGTCTCCCCGGAACGAAGGGTGCACTCCACCACTTGCATGGTGGTCCCGATGATCTTGTACTCCATAAAAACGTCCTCCTCAGAACTGTGTTTCCTTAACTATATAGATCCACGAAAAGATTACAAGAAAAGTACGGTTACTCTGCGGCGAGAACGTTCGTTTCCAGCCATTGCGCGTAGTCCAGCAGATCCCGAAGCACTGCGATCTCTCGGGGGGTACGCTCAGGTCGGTCCTGCAGCGCCCTGATCCGGCGACGGTAGTTCCCGAAATCCTGTGCTTTCTCGTACTCCGGAGCCAGCAGGCGGCGGGCACAGAAACGCTGCCACTGCCGCTGCGCATCCCCGGTAAGAACGTGGGGGTAGTTGCGCCCCAGATACCGGCGCAGCATTTCCGGACCGCGAGGGTCAGAGAATGACGGCGGACGATCCGTCAGCTCCTCGGGGGTACTGTGGTGAATCGACTCGAAGACGATGCGGTCGGCGTCGCCGAAGAACCCGCCGCTGTAGATGCCCAGATCCGGGTCGGCGTAGCTCTCCCGGTGATCCGGGGCGCTGTAGACCCGGCGTATCCTGGTAGCCAGCTCCGGATGGGCCGCCAGAGCGTGAGCTCGTTCGGTCACCTGGGCTATGTCGATCTGCAGCCGCTGCGCCGCCTCACTGCTGAGGGCTGACAGGGGCGAGACCGCAGGTATCCTGTTCACCGCCAGTCCGGTGAGGGGTATCCGCGTCTGATCCCCAAGGTTCTCCCGGGAGGTGAAGGTCCGGCGGCGGATCTCATCTACCGGCAGCTCCCACAGGGGCTGCGGGTCTTCCCGGAGGTCAAAAACGATCACCTCGTTACTGCGGTCAGGGTGCACCGTCAGGGGCCACACAACGGTGGTACAACCACCGGGTCTGGTGAAGAGCGACGAGGTCAACACCAGGGGGCGTGGTTCCTCCAGGTTGACCAGCCGCCGGACCGCGTCTTTGCTTCGCAGGGAGAGGTAGTAGTCAAAGAGTCGTGGCTGATGCTGTCGGATGAGCCGGGCCAGGGCGATGGTTGCCTCCACGTCCGCCAGCGCCTCGTGGGCCCCGGTATGGTCGATACCGTTGGCGGCGGTGAGGGATTCCAGTCGGAACTGGGGAACCCCCTCCTGGTCGTACTGCCAGGAGATCCCCTCAGGGCGCAGATCGTGGGCCATGCGGGCCAGGTTCAGCACGTCCCAGCGGCTGTTTCCCTCGGCGTACTCCCGTCGGTACGGATCAAGAAAGGAGCGATAGAAGAGGTTGCGCACAAACTCGTCGTCAAAGCGGATCGAGTTGAACCCGGCGCTGCAGGTGCCGGGGACGCTCATGTGCTGGTAGAGTTGCCGGGCCAGTTCCGCCTCCACCAGCCCCTCCCTGGCGGTACGCCGCGGAGTGAGTCCGGTGATGAGACACGCCTCCGGGTCGGGAAGATAGTCCGGGCTGATCCGTCCGTACAGGACGATGGGGTCGCTTACCGGCTCAAGGTCCAAGTCGGTGCGGATCGCCGCAAACTGGGCAATGCGGTCCCATCGCGGATCCCGCCCGAACGTTTCAAGATCGTACCAGAGGAAAGTGTTCGCCACGTTGGGAGGGTAACAGGATGGACGGTGTTGCGCTACCGCGCCTTCAGCCGACGGCGTGATTCCACCTTGCCGATTTCGTCGGTGGTGAATATCTTTTGCTGGTCATATCAGGAGATCACACGGATGAACTACGAGAAACTCACAACCAAGGCGCAGGCGGCGATCCAGGATGCGGCCTCGCTGGCTCACCGCAACGACCATCCCGCCCTCGAGGCGGTTCACCTTGCCCGCGCCCTTGTGGCCCAGGAACAGGGGATCGTCGGTTCCATACTGGCTCGCCTGGAAATCGCCCAGGGCCCCCTCATAAGGGACCTTGATCGTGAGCTGAGTCAGCTCCCGAAGGTCACCGGGGCCAACGCCCAGCTGCACCCATCACCGGTGCTGGCGCGCATCCTGGCCAAAGCGGAGGGAATGCCTCACGAGATGGGGGACAGCTACGTCTCCACAGAGCACCTCTTCGTGGCGCTACTGGAATCGCCGGACCGGTCTGTGGAGGTGTTGAAGCGGGCGGGCCTCACCGCCCAGGGGGTGCGGGATGTCCTCAAGGAGGTTCGGGGCAACCAGACGGTGGACTCCCAGGACCCTGAGGGAAAGATGCAGCTGCTGGAGAAGTACTGCAAGGACCTCACCGCCCTGGCACGGCAGGAAAAACTCGATCCGGTAATCGGGCGCGACGAGGAGATCCGGCGGGTCATGCAGGTTCTCTCCCGGCGCACCAAGAATAACCCCGTCCTGATCGGCGAGCCCGGGGTGGGCAAGACGGCCATCGCCGAGGGGCTGGCCCGGCGGATTGTCAGCGGGGATGTGCCGGAATCGCTGAAGAACAAGAAGATCCTCTCCCTCGATCTGGGTGCACTGCTGGCGGGAACCAAGTATCGCGGCGAGTTCGAGGAGCGCCTCAAGGGGGTAATCGAGGAGATCTCCAAAGCCCGGGGTCAGATCATCCTCTTTATTGACGAGCTGCACACTCTGATGGGTGCCGGCTCCGCAGAAGGGGCGATGGACGCCAGCAACCTCCTGAAACCGGCGCTGGCCCGGGGGGAGTTGCGCGCCATCGGGGCGACCACCCTGGATGAGTATCGTAAGCACATCGAGAAGGACGCCGCCTTCGAGCGGCGCTTTCAGACCGTTCTGGCCAACGAGCCGGATGTGGAAAGCACCGTGGCGATCCTGCGGGGGCTGAAGGAGCGCTACGAGGTGCACCACGGGGTGCGCATCCGGGACGACGCGATTCTGGCGGCGGCCACCCTCTCGGACCGTTATATCACCAACCGCTTTCTGCCGGACAAGGCGATCGATCTGGTGGACGAAGCGGCCAGCCGCATGAAGATGGAGATCGAGAGCCAGCCCACCGCGCTGGACCAGCTGGAACGGCGCATTCTCCAGCTGGACATCGAGCGGCAGGCGCTGAAAAGCGAGAAAGACCCTTCCGGCCGGGAGCGGTTGAAGCGGCTGGATGAGGAGGTGGCGGAGCTGAGGGACCAGCGGGATACGATGCACCTGCGCTGGCGCAACGAGAAAGACGTGATCGACAGCATCCG
>SKHA01000066.1 GCA_007117185.1 Spirochaeta sp.
AGATCAACAGACAGGCTCTGACCACGCTGATGGCTTCCCGGCCATTCTGGATCGACATTGCTCCCGCCGGGGAGATCGTTCCGGGGATGAAGAAGAACCTGATCCTCCACTCTGGCCCCCCGGTAACCTGGGAAAAGATGTGCGGTCCGCAGAAGGGGGCGGTCATCGGCGCGCTTCTGTACGAAAACCTCGCTACCACCGTGGATGACGCCCGGAAAATGGCCGCGTCCGGCGCAATCGAGTTTGCTCCGTGTCATCACCACCAGGCGGTTGGGCCGATGGCGGGGATCCTCTCCTTTTCGATGCCGGTCATCGTAACGGAAGACGAGGTCTCCCAACGCAGGGCGTACAACACTCTCAACGAGGGAATCGGTAAAGTTCTGCGCATGGGGGCGTATGCTCCAGAGGTGATCCACCGGCTGCGTTGGATGGAGACGGTGATGGCGCCAGTCCTCAAGCGGGCAATCGCTCGGGTGGGGCGTCTGGATCTGAAAGCGATCATGGTGCAGGCGCTGGGGATGGGCGATGAACTTCATAATCGCAGCCGTGCCGCCTCGTACATCCTCTTTTCGAAGATCGCTCCGTACATCGTCGAGACGATGGACTCCATCAGCGACACAAACGCGGTTCTGCGTTTTATGGAGGAGAACGTCCACACTTTTCTGGGATTCGCGATGACAAGCGCCAAGGTCAGCCTCGATGGAATCCACGGTATCGAGGGCTGTTCCATCGTCACCGCGATGGCCCGTAACGGAACGGAGTTCGGTATTCGTGTTTCCGGTCTTGGCGACCAGTGGTTCACCGCGCCTGCTCCTGTTCCTGAGGTTCTGCTCTTCCCCGGCTTCACTCAGGAAGATGTAAACCCGGATATCGGTGACAGTGCGATCCTGGAGACTGTTGGTCTGGGGGGATTTGTCATCGCTGGAGCGCCAGCAATCATCCAGTTCGTTGGTGGAACCGTTCAGGAAGCAATTCGGCGCACCAACTCGATGTACCAGATAACAGTCGGTGAAAATGACGCATTTACCATTCCGTTTCTGGATTTTCGTGGGTCCCCCACGGGGATCGACATTCGCAAGGTGATCGAGTCCGGGGTGACGCCCTTCATCGATACCGGAGTTGCCCACCGGGAGCCCGGGATCGGGCAGGTGGGAGCGGGGTTGGTTGACGCCCCATGGGAAGTTTTTGAGAAGGCACTCATCGCCTTTGCCGACCGGTACAGCTGAAACGGAGAAAGGAAGAATCTATGCATTCAATACGAACCAACAACGACCTGATCGATTACATGAGTACCCTCAAGGTACACGATCTCACCCAACCCCTTAGTATCTTCACGCCACCGTGGCCGCACGACCACTCTCTTGAGATTCACTTCTTCAAGCGCCTTACCGGCGCTTACGGTGGCGGTCAGGGTGCGAACGGTCAGATCCTGAAGTGGAGTGGAACCACCGGAACCCATCTCAGCACCGAGGCGATCTTTCACAGCGCCGGGCGCCGCGTCGCCGACGTGCCCCTTGCCGGGCTCGCCGGTCCCGGAGTCATCGTGGATATCTCAGACAGCGTTGAAGATTACGGTATCTATACCCCCGAGATGATCGAGTCTCGCGCCGAGGTGCGTGACGGGGATATCCTGGTCATCAACACCGGGTACAACCGTTTCTCCTGGGAGAAACCCGAAGCCAGCGAGTTCGGATTCCTGGTGCGTCACCCCGGACCCTCTCTGGATTTCTTCCGCTGGGCCCAGGCAAAGCGTCTGCGCTGGATCGGGGTGGACTGCGGCTCCTTTGAACACCCGATGAATACCCCGATCCGTTTCTACCACAAAGAACACTTCGCCAAGGCCTGCGCCAGCGCCCTGGAAAAAGAGGGCTCCTCCTGGGACACCCTGTTTCCCATGGACGAGTACTATCGCACCGTTCACGTGGAGCTTGCCCGGTCGGGGATGCTCTTTGTGGAGAGCCTTGGCGGCGACCTTCCGGAGCTGGGAACCCGGCGATGCTGGATCACCGCCGACACCGTTCCCATGGCGGAAACGGAGAGCGCCTGGGCACGGGTCCTCGCCTACGAACCGGCCGCCGACGGTACCGTCGAGGAGCTCTATCAGGTGATGAAGCAGGTCACCCGACACGACCTCACCAGCCCCTTGAGCGTCCACACTCCACAATGGCTAAACTACAAACCCTTGACGGTGTCCAACCACAAGCGGGTAAACATCCAGGAGTTTGGAATCGGACGGAACGGGTCCACCTGCGAAGCCAGCATCCACCTGGGGACGCACATGGACGGAGAGGTGCATTTTCACTCTGCCGGGCGGCCCATTGGGAAAATGCCTCTGGACTACTGGTACGGCCCCGGGGTGATCGTCGATCTCAGCGATGCCGTCACGGACATGAGCGTTTACACCCCTGCTATGATAGAAGAGCGGGTGGACCTGCAGGATGGCGATATCCTCATCATCAAAACCGGCTACGCTCGCTACGGCTGGGCAAGTCCGGACTCGGACGAATTTCGCTACATGATCCGCCATCCCGGCCCGTCGCCGGACTTCGCCGAATGGTGTAAGGCGCGGAAGATCCGCTGGATCGGGGTGGATACCGTCGCTGCGGACCATCCCATGAATACCATCGTCCGCATCTGGCACCCCACAACCTTCGCGGAGGCGGATCGGAAGGTACAGGAACAACTTGGCGACACCTGGGACAATCTGTATCCCCATGATCACTACTACCAGGACATGCACTTGAACATGTTCCCCTTCGGAATTCTTCACGCGGAGAACCTGGCCGGGGAGATCATGGCGATGCCCAGCGGCCGCTACTACATCGGTGCCTCAATCCCCAGGGCGGTAGAAGCGGAGACGATGTGGGGACGTTTTGTTGCGTGGTCAGTTGAAACGTGAGCTTCGAAAAATCTTTAAGGAGGAACAGGAAATGAAGCGAATCTACGGTATTGCAGTGGTATGTATGGTGGTGTTTCTGGCACCAGTAGCGTTTGCCGGGGGTGGCCAGGAGACGGCCTCGGAGCAGGTGAACTTCGCCGTGATCTTTCCGGGGTCGATTCAGGACGCGGATTACAACACTCTCGGGTACACCGCTATGCAGACGATCGCCGGTGAGTTCGGGCTGCGCACCTCGTTCTCCGAGCGCGTTGCAGTGCCCGACGCAGAGCGGGTGCTCAGAGAGTACGCCACATCAGACTTCGACATCATCTGGGTTCACGGTTCTCAGTTCAATGGTGCTGCTCTTACCGTCGCGCCGGATTATCCCGACGTCACCTTCATAATCGAGGTGGATATGGTGCCAACAGAGCCGCTGGCGAACATGTGGTATATGGACCGGAACTTCCATCCCGGGTTCTACGTCCTCGGAGCACTGGCTTCAATGGTCACTCAGACCGGCCGGGTAGGGTACTTCACCGGCGTGCAGCTACCCTTTGCAACGGAGGAGATCAACGCAATTCTCCAGGCTTTTCGGGACATGGGGTCAGACGCATCCCTTGAGTACCTGTTTATTGGTGACTTCAACGATACGGTGCGAACTCGTCAGGCTGCGGAAGGATTCATTTCTCAGGGCATCGACGTGATTATCAGCGGAGTCAACCTGGGTAATTACGGTCTCTACAACGCGGTGGTTGACGCCGAGGAGTCAGTATTCTTCGCTACCAAGTATACCAGCAAGGAGGTGCACGCGCCGGACAACTACCTCACCTCGGACCTCTTTAATTTCGAGCTACCGCTGCGACAGGTTATGCAGTCTTTTCTGAACGGTGAGGCTGGAGGCTATCTGAAGCTGGAGTTCGGCGAGAGTGCCGCCCGGTGGCCCGATTTCCCCATCCGCAACGTCGACGGGGCTACCAATGATCGCGTCCTGGAGATCGCTCGGGGTATTGCCTCCGGAGAGATCGAGGTGATCCGCAATCAGAGCGAGATCGTCCGGTGACAGAGAAAGGTACCGCTGTAGTTTACCTCAAGGGGGTCAGCAAGCGGTTTGGTTCAGTGGCGGCGCTGCAGGATGTAGATCTTGTGGTGACCGCCGGTCAGATTCACGGCCTGCTCGGTGAGAACGGAGCAGGAAAGTCGACCTTGATGAAGATTCTTTACGGGCTCTATCACCCTGACGACGGCGAGGTCTACATCGAGGGACGGCAGGTACGAATGCGCTCGCCCCAGGATTCTATCCACCAGGGAATCGGGATGGTTCACCAGGTTTCCACCCTGGTTCCGGATTTCACCGCGCTTGAGAACATCGTTCTGGGAACCCGGGAAGGGCGTTTCCGGTTCTCTCTCGCGCCTGAGCGCGAAAAGATCACCGCGTTGAGTCGCGAGTTCGGTCTGCGATTCCCTCTGGACCGGAAGGTCTCGCGCCTTACAGCCGGAGAGAAGCAGAAGATCGAGATCGTGAGGGCACTGTACCGGGGGGCCCGTGTTCTGATCCTGGACGAGCCTACCACCTCGCTGGGGGAGAGCGAGTTTCTACAACTTTTGACCTCGCTGAAGATATTCGTAGAGCGGGGGGTCACGGTGGTGTTTATCACCCACAAAATCCGCGAGGTAATGGCCGCGTGCGACACCGTGAC
>SKHA01000365.1 GCA_007117185.1 Spirochaeta sp.
CGTGGGCGCGGTCGAACCACTCGACCAGGTCACCACGGTGGTGCAGCCCGACGCGTTCGTGGTGTGCGCCCCTGAGAAGCTGGTGGATGAAGGGGTTCGGGGCGCACCGGACTTTGTTATCGAGGTACTCTCTCCGGGTACGGCCATGAAAGACCAGTCGGAGAAGCGGAAGCTCTATGAAGCGCACCGGATCAGCGAGTACTGGATCATCAACCCCGACACGTTTGAAGTCTTTGTGTATACCCTCAAAGAGAGCGGAGGCTACGGCCTGCCGACTGTGGCCGATCTGCGCGACCGGGTGCCGGTAACCCGCTTCCCGGACCTGTCCATTCAGGTTCGCCCGGAAGATCTTTAGGCGGCACCCACCGCGCAGTAGGTTCATGGTTATGACGACGAAGCCGACCCGTCGAAGAGTTCCCTTTCAGGTGAGCATTATCGCGGTCATCCTGGTGGTCCTCACCCTGATGGCCCTCTCCACGCTGACGCTGATCCTGGCGGTAAGCGACCGTTCCAGCCAGGCCACAGCGGAAGCGCTCTTTCGGGCTTCCGGCAGCCTTGCCCGCGAACGGGTGGCGGCGCGCTTCCGGGTTGCCCAGGATCTGGCAGGGTCGGCAGTTGGCGTTCCCGGCATTGAGACGGTCCCGGCAGGAACGGGAAGGGAGCATCCGCTGGTTCCCTATTTCGCGGTGGCGCTTCAGGGAATGTCCGAGCTCTATTCGGTCTACGCCGGGTACGAGGGAGGCGAGTTTCTTCAGCTGATCAGCGCTGACCGTGCCGGGATGGTTGCCCTGAGCCATGACGCGCCACCGCAAACCGCGCTCATTCTGCGGGCCATCTCCGGCGGGGGCACCGGCACCACAGCCCCGCGGCGCCAGTACTGGACGTTTTTTGGTCCGTCCGGAGAGGTCCTGGGCGAGCGTATCGAAACCGAACCCGGATACGACCCTCGTCTGCGCCCGTGGTTTTCCCGGGCTGTTGCGGCGGTCGGGCAGGAACGGGCGGTTCTGAGCGAACCCTACACCTTTGACTCGCTGCAGCAACCGGGAATCACCGCTTCCCGGTCCGTGAACAACGGCGCTCAGGTGCTGGGGGTAGACCTCACTCTGGCGGCACTGCAGGATTTTGCAGCGGCAGAACGAATATCCGACGGCGGTGGCCTGGCGCTACTGGATCCGGAGCAGCGCATCCTGGCGATCAGTCCGGCTATCGCCGAGCTGGCGGCGGTTTCCCCGGGAACGTCCCTGGAGCGGATCGGGGGCGTTCTGGCGGATACCCAGCCGGGAATGTACCGAATTGATGACTGGCTTGTGTGGCGCGATTCCTGGCCCTCCTCTGACGGGCAGCGGTGGCCGGTTATCGCTGCGGCGCCGGTTTCGGACTTTCTGGGACCCTTTATCCTGCTTCGTGGTCAGGTGATCTTGGTGGCGCTGATCCTGCTGGTCGTCGCCGTACCGCTGATCATCTGGGTTACCGGCTCGCTGACGCGGGTGCTCTCAATACTGGCCGAGGAAGCCGGACGGATCAGCGCCCTGGATTTTTCCCCGGGTGAACAGATAGACACGCCCATCCTTGAGTTTCATCAGCTTGACCAGGGGTTCTCCCGCATGAAGGGCGTTCTCAACGATACTCTGGACCAGCTTGCCAGGATCATCGACCTCAACATCGCCCTCTCCGCCGAGAGCGACATCGAACGCCTCAGCGAGCTGATTCTTGACGGCGCCCGGGAACTGGCAAACGCCGATGCGGGAAGCCTCTACCTGCAGAACCCCGAGCAGACTCACCTTGTCTTTCAGATCGTCCACACCGAGTCGCTGGGTTTTCTGCAGGGTGGTACCAGCGGTAACGCGGTCACGCTGCCTCCGGTGCCGCTGTACGACGATGACGGTAAACCGAACCTGCGCAATGTCGTAACCGCAACCTACCACCGGGGTGAGGCGGTGAGTATCGCCGACGCCTACAACGAACAGGACTACGATTTCAGCGGCACCCGGAAGTTCGACGCTGCCAGCGGTTTCCGGTCCACCTCGTTTCTGACCGTTCCCCTGAGACCCCGGGGCGGCGCCATCATCGGTGCCATCCAGCTGATCAACGCCATGGACCGTGAGACGGGGCAGATCATTCCCTTCTCACCTGAGATCCAGCGCTTTATTGAGGCGCTCTGCGCCGGGGCGGCCACAGCGCTCTCGAACCGGGATCTGGTGGAACAGCAGAAGGCGCTCTTCGAGTCGATGATCAAGCTCATCGCCGGGGCGATTGACGCCAAGAGTCCCTACACCGGCGGGCACTGCGAGCGGGTGCCGGAGATCGCCATGATGCTGGCGCAGGAAGCGCAGAATGTCACCGAGGGCCCCCTGGCCTCTTTCACCTTCGATTCGGAGGCGGAACTCAGGGCGTTTCGGATCGGCGCGTGGCTCCACGACGCGGGCAAGGTGACCACCCCGGACTACGTGGTGGACAAGTCGGTCAAACTGGAGACGATCTGCAACCGCATCCACGAGGTTCGTACCCGCTTTGAGGTGCTGCTCAGGGACGCGCGAATCAACAGATACGAGGCGGTCCTGGCCGGGCAGGACCCTCGGGAGGCGGACCGCATTCTCGCCGAGACGGAGCAGACCCTGCACCAGGAGTTCGCCTTCGTGGCCGAGTGCAACCTGGGGGGCGAGTTCATGTCAGACGACCGAATCCAGCGGCTGGCAGAGATTGGCCGGCGCCAGTGGCTGCGCCATTTCGACGACAGCCTCGGCCTCTCCTGGGAAGAGGCGGAACGCCTTGCCAGAGCCCGGGGTGATGACGCGGGTGCGCCCGATGGCCCGGTTCAGGAGTTCCTCCTGGCGGACAAGCCGGAGCACGTCATACCCCGGGGCCCCGAGTTCGAGAGAATGTACGATGGCTACGGTTTTGCTCTGCCTGTTCCTCCGGCGCTGTACAACCGCGGTGAGCTGTACAACCTGGCGATTCGCCGGGGAACCCTCTCGGAGGAAGAGCGCTTCAAGATCAACGAACACGTGATGCAGACAATCGTGATGCTGGAGGGAATGCCCTTTCCCCGGGAGCTGAAGAATGTGCCGGACTACGCTGGCACCCACCACGAGACCCTCAACGGTGAAGGATACCCCCGGCGGCTCACCGGCGAAGCGCTTTCAATACCGGCGCGGATCATGGCGATTGCAGACATCTACGAAGCTCTCACCGCTTCGGACCGGCCGTACAAACGGCCAAAACCCCTCTCTGCGGTGGTGGAGATCCTCCACCACTTCAAGAAGGACGGTCACATTGACCCGGACCTCTTTGATCTGTTCCTGACCTCCGGACTGTATCGGCGGTACGCCGAGCAGTACCTGCTTCCTGAACAGATCGACGAGGTCGATATCAGCCGATTTGTTGGTTAGGGTCAGGGTTCGACAATGAACGTGCCCACCATACCCCGGGCGCGATGGTTGCCTACGCTGCAGTAGAACTCGAACTCCCCCGCCTGGTCGGCGACGAACTCGATGGTCTGTGACTGACCCCCGGAGATCTGCCGGGTGGCAGCGTCGAACTCATCCAGAACCCAGTCGTGAAAACCACCACCGTTTTCGTAGGTGAGGACAACCCGGTCTCCCAGGTTGACCCGGATCTCCTCCGGGGTGAAGTCGAAGCCACGGCTGGTCACGGTGATCTCTACCGTCTGCTGTGCCTGGGCGACCGCCGGAACGACCACCGCCGCAAGGAGCAGTACACTCAAAGCTATTCGTACGCGGGTTGTATTTCTCTTATTCATGCCCCAAAGGTGCGTTCAGCTGAGTAAAAAAGTCAACTTTTACGTCGTCTCGGCGGCAGCATCAGCAGAAACATCGCCCCGGATCCGATTATTGCAGCGACGATGTACTGCCAGATCATGAAAAAGGTGACGGTAAAGGCCAGTACACCGGCGATGATCTGGGCGACACCACCGACGATAAACAGCCCGGGAGTCCACCAGATCGCGTTGATCAGGAACGCCACCCCCATCAGCACCAGCCAGAACGCCCCCAGATAGCCCGGCAGCCACATCAGCGGCTCCCAGGTGAACGCGGCGAAGGACGCTGCCATTCCCAGGGTGACAGTAACCACCCAGAGAACCAGGATATTTCGCAGTTTACGGTTCTTCCAGGGCATGTACATGAACATCGGAACAAGGCCGATGATCGTCAGGCCGAGCCACACCCAGTTCACCCGGGGGTCCGGCCAGTACTCGGTAGTCAGCCACCCCACCAGCTCCACCACCCCCCAGACAAAGAAAACGATTCGCGGCTTGGTCCAGAATGATTTCACAAGAAAATGATAATGGTTTTGCCCGGATTCGGCCAGTTTCGGACATGACTACGAACACGGAATATCTCAACTTTTAAACTACGAAAAAGTATTATGAACTTATAATTAATACGGAAATGTAGCTTTAGGCGCAGCTTGCATATCTCGAACCTTGCTCCTGTTCGCGACGCCTTGCTGCAAGTATCACAAGGGAAAGCAGATAGAAAAGAATCCCCATATACGAGCAGGTTGGCACGATTCGTGCTAAAAAAGATACCGGGTGGTACAATGGCA
>SKHA01000087.1 GCA_007117185.1 Spirochaeta sp.
CGGGGTGGGGCCGCAGCCGAAATCCAGCCCTGACGCCCCGGGCATCCCTGACAGGCGCTCGGTCAGAGGCCCCGCCAGCCTGCCCAGGAACTGGCGATACCCCGCATCTCCGGGGTCGTTGTTGTGCTGATCGTAGCGCCGCCGCTCCTGCTCCGGGGTGGGTCGTTGCGCCGGATCAAGAAAGGTGGCCTCGCACTGCCCGCAGCGAAAGTACCGCCGCCGTCCAATCTCGGCGAGGACGCTGACCTCGGCGCAGCGACACAGCGGGCAGGGGAGCACCTGTTCAGGTTCGGACAACACCGTCGCGGATGATCACCGCCGGTGGGGCGGGGCGCACCATCGCCTGAATGTGGTCCGTCGCCTCCAGGACGATCAGATTTGCCCGGCACCCTTCAGCGATCCCGTATCCCTCCAGGTGCATGATCTGCGCCGGGGCAGAGGTCACCGTCCCCACCATCGTCCGCAGCTGGTCGATGCCCATCATGTGGCCCAGGTGGGCGCCCATTTTTGCCACCTCGATCATATCGGCGTTACCCAGGGGGTACCAGGGGTCTTCGTTGCAGTCCTGGGCGCAGGCCACCGGGATCCCCGCGGCCACCAGATCCCTGATGGGGGCCATGGCGCGGTGGCGAGGGTGGTTGAAGTGTCCCCCCAGGTGGACGTTGATCAGGGGGTTGGCGATGACGCTGAGTCCCGCTCCCGCCATCAGGGGGATGAGCTTGCGACTGACGTAGTACGGATCCATCACCGCCATGGAGGTAACATGGGAGGCGTTGACCCGACCTTCCATCCCCAGACGCCGGGTGTGCCACGCCAGCACCTCCACGTGCCGCGAGTGGGGGTCGTCGCTCTCGTCGCAGTGCATATCCACCAGGAGGCCCCGTTCAGAGGCGATCTCCATCAGCTCAGCGATACTCCGGGAGCCAAGCTCCATCGTCGCTTCGTAGTGGGGGATCCCCCCGACCACGTCTACGCCCATGTCAAGTGCTTTTTGCAGCAACGTCGGAACCTGGGGATCCCGCAGGTACCCGTCCTGGGGAAACGCCACCAGCTGGATATCGATTTTGTCGCGCAGGTCTTCCCGCAGGCGAACCAGCGCCTGGGCACCCCGCAACTGGGGGTCACAGACGTCAACGTGGGAGCGGATTCCCTGAATTCCCATGGTGAAGGCGTGGTCGCAGTAGCGCTTCGCACGGTCGTAGACATCCTCTACGGTGAGGGTGGTCTGCTTGTAGCTGTACCAGTTGTCGATCCCCTCTTTGAGGGTGCCTGTCCTGTTGGGGACCCGGGTCAGAACCGAGTCAAGGTGAAAGTGGCTGTCGATAAAGGGGGGCAGGACCAGACGACCCTCAGCGTCAATCGAGGTGGCTCCCGTGGGCGGTAATGTGGTGTCGGCGGGTGCCACCGAGGCGATGCGATCTCCCTGGAGCAGGATGTTCACAAGGCGTTCTTCACCGAGAAGACGGGCATTCTTGATTACGATAGTGTTCATGACAGAACTCTAACCCGGGGCACCGGGGTGGTCAACGAATAATCCGGGGGTTTACATCGAGATACAAAAACGGCGGGAAGAATTGCTCTCCCCGCCGCGTAATCGAATCAGAAGTGTTTGGGCTTACGCTTTCTTTGCGTAAACCAGCTTGTCTGCGATGAGGTAACAGACCGACGCTACAACCATGGCGTTGATCGCCGCGATTCCGGCACCGACAAAGTTACCAACCAGAGCTCCCGCAACCACACCGAGGATAGCACCCCAGTTCACCGTTCGCGTTACCGCTTCTTCCTTCATGTAGTCATCCCGATGGAGAAAGAAGTCCAGGGCGATGATCGCGCCAACGGGAGGCAGGGTGGCGTTCAGGAAGCTCAGCCAGCCGATGAAGTTGAAGTACAACCACATCGCGGTAGCTGTACCGACAACACCAGCGATGAGAACCATCGGACGCTTGCGAATCTTGGTGAGATTCGAGAGGCCCAGTCCGGAGGTGTAGAGGGCGTTATCGTTAGTGGTCCAGATGTTCGCACCCAAAACGAGAATCGCCGGAATGGCCAGCCCTTGAGCGATCATCACGTAAAAGATGTCCGCTTCGCCGGTGAACGCTCCACCAACGGCACCGAAGGCAAACATGAGGGTGTTCCCCAGAAAGAACGCGATGATCGTCACGATAACCGCAGTCTTGTTGTCCTTGGCAAACCGCACGAAGTTGGGAGTTGCAGTACCTCCGCTGACAAAGGATCCAATGACCATACCTACACCTGCGAACACAGTCAGACTTCCTGCTGACCTGGCAAAGATCTGAGTGAGTCCACCGCCGGCGGTTGTTGCGGTTACCATGGAATAGATACCCAGGACGGTGATAAGGGGAACGGAGATGAAACTGACGATCTCAAGTCCCTTGATCCCGAAGTACGCCGATGCGGTCATGAGGATACCCGCAATGATCAGCAGGACAACCGGGCTGATTCCCATGAGTTCTGCTGCGGGAATGGCGAACATGGCAACACCGACGCCGAACCAGCCGATCTGGGTAAAGCTGATCAGCGCTGACGGCAGATACGAACCCAGGGAACCGAAGGAACGGTGGGCCAGAAGGTCAAGGCTGAGGCCGGTGGTACTACCGATATACGCGAGGATACCGGTGTATGCACCCAGTATGGATCCACCAATGATGACGGCGAGGAGGAAACCGGTGAAATCCAGCCCGTTTCCCAGGTTTGCCCCCACACTCATACTGGCTGAGAAGTAGGTGAACCCAAGCATGATCACGAACATGGGCCAGAACCCCTTGCGGGCGTTGGTTGGTACCTTCTCCAACGAGAAGTCGGAGTCGACGTGGGTCGGTTTGTTGTTGTCCATCAGCGGTAACCTCCAAGTGTGTATTCGGAGTGGAATACAAACCACTCCAACTCTCACGTATACTCCCGAATGGATTCGGTGTCAACGAGAGCGTGGCCAGATGATGGTTACCTCAAGCAGGTTCTGGCTCAGGGAGCCTGATACTCCTGTATCGCCTCAGCGATCTGTTGGGGCGAGTACACCTTCCCGAAGCGCACCACCGTGCCGTCGATTGCCAGGCCGGGGGTGCGCATGACTCCCATCTCCAGAATCTCGTCCATGTTTGTAACCTTCTGGAAATCTGCTTCGAGTCCGAGCTCCGCTGCGGCGGCCCGGGCATTTTCTTCCAGCTTCTGACAGTTGGGACATCCCGATCCAAGTATTTGTATGGTCATTTGGCTATTTTACCAAGAATAGAACCGGTTGTAAACGGAAGATTGGTGAGTGGAACAAAAAAAGGGGGATGGGCCCATTCGGACTTGAACCGAAGACCCGCGGATTATGAGTCCGCTGCTCTAACCAACTGAGCTATAGGCCCGAAAAAAGGATCCGGACCCACCGATGCACGTCCTGATGAAAAGCCGTGTGGAATCCGGACCAACATATTTTCTGAAAGGCCATCCTCCCTCGGAACGGTCCGGGATGTCAAGATGGCATGTCCCTTGCTACTGACGGCGTACCAGGACCGATTGGTGCCCCAGCGAGGCCAGGCGCTGTCGGACCGCAGGTATTTCATCTTCATGAACTTCGGGAATGACCACCCGAAAGAGATTTCTCTCCGGTACCGTCTCGATCGCCGCTGCCAGCCCGGCATCGGCCAGCCGCTGTGCCAAAGCACGGGCGTTTGATTCCGAACCGAAGGATGCCAGCTGGAGAACCCGCATGAGATTCTCCGGTTCGTAGTGCATGATCTCCAGGGTAACCGGGGCGATACCCGCGGCGGTCATTCCGAGGATATCCGCAGCTGCCCGGGAGAGGTCGATGATCCGACCTTCAACGAACGGTCCGCGGTCGTTAATACGCACCACCACCACCCGCCCGTTGAGTTCGTTGGTGACGCGGACGATCGTATTGAAGGGAAGCTCCTTGTGAGCGGCTGTAAGCTGGTTTGTGTCATATGTTTCGCCGTTGGCGGTGAGACGGCCCTGAAACTTGCCTGCGTACCACGAGGCGATTCCCTCAAGTTCGTACGCGGGAACTGAGGAAACTACCAAAAGAGCCCACAGGAGCAGAAAGCCGGGGGTTTTCAAACGCTTCATGGCAACAGTATCGGCGGGTTCGCGTTGTCATTGCACCGTTTGGACAGGTATAGTTTGCCCATGGGTGAACAACTGACACACTGGGCAGACATCAACGCGGCGAAGGTGGTCCGCGAAAAGGGCGAGAAGGAGCAGTATACCTGCGCGTCAGGGATAACTCCCTCCGGGACGGTTCACGTGGGCAACTTCCGGGAGATCATCTCGGTGGATCTGGTGGTTCGGGCGCTTCGCGACGCCGGGCATACCGTTCGCTTTCTCTATTCCTGGGACGACTACGACGTGTTCCGCAAAGTACCCGCCAACGTTCCTGACCGCGAAGAGTTTGAGACATACTTGCGCAAGCCGATCACGATGGTGCCGGACCCTGCGGGGGTTCACTCCAGTTACGCCCGGGCCAACGAAGTGCAGCTGGAAGAGCAACTGCACCGTGTCGGGATCGACCCGGAGTATATC
>SKHA01000356.1 GCA_007117185.1 Spirochaeta sp.
CCAGGACTGCGGCCACATACCAGCGCTGCCGCCCCCGCAGATCGTCACCGAGGTAATAGAAAAAGAAGAGCACCAGAATCACCACGATGGGCAGGGCCACGAAGAGGACCTTCCGCAGGACCGGCGAGAGCCAGTGGCCGATGCTGAAAGCAATCCCCAGGTTTCTCACATGGGTGATGCGGAAGAAGGTCCCCAGCACCTCGATGGTATGACCGCTCTCATAAAAGAGTGGGACGGTGTTGACGATGATCGCCTTGGTGAGCTGGTCCACCAGCACGATCAACAGGGTCAGTAGCAGGGGGCGCAGAATCTCCCCGCGGAGGATCCGCGAAGGCATGCGCACATGATATGTTCTCGTCACGCGTATTCCTTACATTCCCGAGGGCACATCCAGAAAGGTTGTGTCCAGCATTGTTTCGGTGGCCAGCCTTTCTGACATCCGCTGCACCCCCCAAATCTCCGTGGCGTAGTGCCCGCCGAAAATAGCATTGATTCCCGCTTCGCGACAACGGTGGTAGGCCACGTGGTTGGCGTCACCGGTTATGTAGAGGTCAAGGCCCTGTTCAATCGCCTGATCAACCTCCAGAGGCGCGCCGCCGGAGATCAACCCGACAGTACGGATCTCCTTTCTTCCGAAGGGGAGCACCGCCAGGGGTTCAAATCGTTCGCCAAAGAGTTTCCGGATCACCCCGTCGATCTGCTGCGGTGCAGGGAAGGTGCCGGCGACGCCGATAGGAACGCCTTTAACCAGGCCGAAGGGTTCAACCTCTCGCAGCCCCAGCACCTCCGCCATCACCGCGTTGTTACCCACGGACAGATGCGCGTCCAGTGGCAAATGTACCGCGTACAGGGCCATGTCGTGGTCAAAGAGGGTCCGCAGCTGCCGGTACCGGGGTCCGACCACGCACTCTTCCCGCCCCCAGAACAGACCGTGATGGACAAACAGCAGGTCAGCCCCCCAGTGGGCAGCTTCTTCAAAGACTTGCTGCGCCGCGTCCACCGCGAAAGCGACCCGGCGGACGTCCGGGTTCTCCCGGCTCACTTGCAGGCCGTTCCGGGACGAGTCAATTCGATGGAACTCCTCCAGAGGCAAAACGGAACGGAAATAACTGTCCAAATCAGCCAGTAGCATGACTCTCCTCCTCGTCGCGTCCTCAGTCGCGACAAAGCAGCCGCGCCGTCGGCTCATCCACAATGAGCTCGGTCATGAACCGCGCTTCCAGCGCCGCTCTGAGCCCTCGAACCTTGTTTCTTCCACTGACGACACAGATTGCTCGCTTAGCCTGCCGGTAGAGGGACAGGCCGGGGCCGCTGGCGCGGTGGTTCAGAGGGATGTCCTCCCAGGAGCCGTCCTCACGGAAGAAGACCGTTGCCAGGTCACCGATGACCTTTTCGCGTTCCAGCTCTTCCAGGTCCGTCGGGTCCAGGTAGCCGGTTGAATAGACATGGCTGGGTACACCGGCGCTGACCGACCCGATGCTGTAAAGAAGCACCTCCGCCTTTTCCTGCAGTTCGATGATCTGGCGAATGCTCCGTTCACGCCACATCGCTTCCTTCGTTTCCGGATAATCGAAAAACGAGGGCACGGGAAAGAGCATGACGTTGGCCTGATAGTTACGAGCGAAGTGCTGCAGAATGCTTGCGGCGTAGCGGTTGTCCGGGGTGAAGGTGTTTCCCGAACCGTTGAGCTGTACGATCCGCAGGTTTTCTATGCGGTGGGGAACAAGGTTTGAGGCGATCTCGCTGACGGTAGTTCCCCAGGCGATAGCAAGTGTCTCGCCGCCGGTGAGGATGCTGTTCAGGTAGTTAGCGGTGAATCGGGCGACCCGCTCCAGCCACACCACCTCGCCCATCAGTTCCGGAGCGGGAACCACATGCACCGCCGCGAGGTGGAATCGCTCACGGATCTGTTTTTCCAGCGGGGAGAGGGCTTTTTCGATATCGACGATCTTTATCTCAACCATACCCGTAGCCCGGGCGTGGGAGAGGAGGCGACTGACCTTGGGCCGAGAAAACTTCATCTCCCGGGCGATCGCTTCGGTGGTCAGTCCGTGATAATAGTACAGCGTTGCAACCTTGAGCGATTCCTGGTAGATCCGGTCTTCCGTATTCATGAGCGTTACCGTTCAGTGTAAAGAGTGGGGTGAACGTTTGCAACGGGCCGCGTTGAAAGCTATACTCCCGTCAATGAGACAACCGTCAGAACGCTTCCGGTTGGAACCGGAGGTGGTCCGGTTTCAGGTATCGGAAAAAGAGATAGAACTGCAGGACCACAGCGATCGCCCCCGGCAGATCATCGGGCAACCGCGAGCAGTAGAAGCGCTGCGCCTGGCCCTGGCGATTCGTGCCAAAGGGTACAACGTCTTCGCAGCCGGCCCCTCGGGAACGGGTAAGCGCACGGCAATCATGCGAGTGCTGAAAGAGCAACCGTTCCAGCGGGATCGAATGCGGGACATCGCCTACGTCAACAACTTCAACCAGCCTGATCGACCTCGAGTCCTGTATTTCTCCCCCGGCGACGCCGGCCGCTTCCGGCGACGGATTCAGGAGCTTCTGGACGCTCTGAAAGAACAGCTGCCGGCGCTCCTGGAAAAGGGTGGGTTTCGGGAAGAACGAGACCGGATCATGCTCGACATGGAGGGACGGGAGGCAGAGGCGCTGCAATCCTTCGAGACGCAGCTCAGCGGTGAGGGATTTACCATCGTCCAGATATCTGAGGAAGAGGAGCAACGCAGCGACATCTCTCCGGTAATCGACGGTGAGCCGGTAGCACTTGATGAACTGCACGCCCGGGTCAACGAAGGATCGCTGTCCCGCAAACATCTGAAACGTATCCGCACGCGATACTACCAGCTGATGGATCAGATGAACCAGATGTTCTTCAATCTGCGGGGTGAACGTATCATCGCCGAGAATCAGCTTCAGGCGTTGCAGAAAGAGACGATAGAGCCGCTTCTGGAGCAGCAGGCAGGGGCAATCGCCAGGGATTTTGTCGGCGATGACATTCAGCTGTTCCTTCGGGATATGAAGAAGGATCTACTGGAGAACCTTGACCTCTTCGTTCCGGATGACCCATCCCGGGAACAGGAAATCCATCAGGAGCTGCTGCGCTACGGTGTCAATATCGTCGCCGACCACAGCGAGACCGCTCAGATTCCGGTGATTTTCGAGAGTCATCCGGACTACCACAAGCTGTTCGGAACCCAGGAGATGAATCCGGAGCTGGAAGGACGCCACGGGTTTCTCTCGCTGCGGGCAGGGAGTCTGGTCGGAGCAAGCGGTGGCTATCTGGTGCTTCGCGCGGAAGATGTCCTTTCACAGGAAGAGCTGTGGAACGGGCTCAAGCGGGCACTTCAGGACGGGCAGACGGAAATCCGCACCCCACCCACCCCCTTCGGCGCACCGATGCCGATGCTGAAGCCAGAGCCGATCACCCTGGACATGAAGGTGATCCTCATGGGAAGTGAGCACATTTACGACCTGCTTTTCTACCAGGACGAGGAGTTCGGCAAGCTCTTCAAGGTTCTCAGCGAGTTTGATACGGTCATGGAGAATCTCCCTGAGACGCGGCAGGCATATATGGATTTTATGCGCATGATCTGTCAGGAGGAGGGTCTTTTACCCTTGAACAACCCCGGAATCGCTGCGGTGATTGAGTACGGGGTTCGCCTGGGGGAGTTTCGAAACAAGCTGAGTACGCAGTTTTCCCTGGTGGCGGATCTGTTGCGAGAGTCCAGCCACTGGGCCACCTCCGACGGTGGTTCGGTTATCGATCGGAAAGCGGTGGAGAAAGCCCGGGAGATGCGGCGATTTCTTCACAACCTTCCGGAGGAGAAATACGACGAACAGATCTCGTCGGGTGAGATGATTCTGCAGGTCCGGGGGGAGCGCATCGGGGCGATCAACGGTCTGTCGGTGCTGGACCGGGGATATTACGCGTTCGGGCGACCCATGTTGATCACCGCACGGGTAGCCCCGGGAAGCGACGGGGTCATCAACATCGAGCGGGAGAGCGGTCTTTCAGGAGAGCTTCATGACAAGGGCATGTACATCCTCCAGGGGTTTCTGCAGGCCACCTACGCCACGGATTTTCCCCTGTCGGTCAACGCCAGCATCGGGTTTGAGCAGAGCTACGCCGAGGTGGACGGCGACTCCGCGTCGTCTACGGAGATTTATGTACTCCTGTCGGCGATTGGGGAGCTGCCGCTGCGTCAGGATATCGCGGTAACCGGCAGCGTGAACCAGTTCGGGCAGATCCAGCCGGTTGGGGGCATTTCGGAGAAGATCGAGGGTTTCTATGCCACCTGCCGCCTCATGGGGCTTACGGGGACACAGGGGGTCCTGATTCCGCGGACAAATATCCAGAATCTGATTCTCTCCCGGGAAGTACAGGAAGCAGTGGAAGCGCAGCAGTTTCACATCTTCGCGGTACACACCGTTGATGAAGGCATTGAGCTTCTCACCGGAACCACCGCAGGAGTCCGCGGCGGCGATGGCCACTTTCCAAAAAACACCGTCAACGGCATGGTAGAACGTCGGTTACGCCAGATGGCTGCGCAAGTGAAGGATTTCAGTTAAGACGACCTACCGTTCGGTTCTTGCGCGGTTTCGGGATCGGCGATTATACTGAGGTCCATGAGCGCCACCGCCGCAGAATCGGTTCTGGACAAAGCAAGCAATGCCGCGCGAAACCAGAAGCCATTCGCTATAAAAAGTTATACCCTGCCCCACCAGACAGAAATGCAGATCGACGAGGTCCTGATGGTATTTCTCTCGGAAATGGGACGGGAGGTTCTGAAGGATTCGCTTGGGTACTGCCTGCGCGAATTGACCACCAACGCCAAGAAAGCCAACACCAAGCGTGTGTATTTCGAGGAAAAATCCCTGGATCTGCTGAACGACTCGGACTACCAATCGGGGATGAAGAACTTCAAGAGCGAGACCCTGGACAACATCGCCTACTGGCTCAAGAAGCAGGAGGAGGCGGGGCTCTATATTCGCGTCAGTTTCCAGATCAAGGCGCGGGACCTGCATATTCGTGTTGCCAACAACACCAAGATTACCCGTAAGGAGCAGATCCGCATCTACGACCGCATCGCCCGTTCCCGGGCGTTTCGCAGCCTTGAAGAGGCGATGACAGCGGTTTTGGACGACAGCGAGGGGGCAGGCCTGGGTATCGTCATCCTGGTGCTGATGCTCAAGAAGCTGGGTCTGGACGAGGAGTCCTTCGATATCGATGTTGAGGGCGAGGAGACAGTTGCCCACCTGACGATACCCATGGACGACGCCAAGGTTGAGCACCTGCAGACGATGTCAGAGGAGCTGGCCAACCACGTGATGACCCTGCCGCAGTTCCCTGAGAGCATTATGGAGTTGCGTCGGCTGCTGGAGGACCCGGATGCTGACATGGGCGAGATCGCCCGCACCCTCGGGAAAGATCCGGCGCTGACCGCAGACCTCATCAAGACAGTCAACAGTGCCCGCTACATGCTCCCCCGGCGGATGGATAACGTCGTCGAGGCGGTGAAGGTTGTAGGATTGCGGGGGTTGCGGCAGATGCTCTTCAGCTATGGAACGCAACGGGTCCTGGGCGGCGACGATGAGAGCAGTTCCTCCCGAGAATTGTGGGAACACAGCCAGCGTACTGCGTTCTACGCGTACGGCATCGCCCGGTTCGTGAGCAAGCGCAAAGAGATTCTTGACGATGTGTACGTCGGTGGCATCCTCCACGATATGGGCAAGATTATCTTTTCCAGTATTCACCCCGAAACGGTGGAAAAGATTCGCAGCTTCTCCCGACAGAAGGGGATCCCCAGCAGTGTCTTTGAGGAGATGAGCGACGGAGTGGATCACTCTGAAGTAGGAGCCCACCTTGCTGAGCGCTGGAACTTCCCGGAGACCCTGGTGGAGACGATTCGCTTCCACCACAATCCGCTGAAAGCACAGGCGCAGCATCGCGACGTGGTTGCCACAGTCTACGTGGCCAACGAGCTGTCCAACATGCGGGATCACACCTACGACCAGCTTGACGGCCGGGTATTGCGGATTATCGGAATCAATAATGTGAAAACGCTCCAGCAAGTTCATGAAAAGCTAAAGAACCAATATGACCAAGAATTTGCCAGGCTGGAAAGGGCTCGCTGATCAGTGAGCACCAGCCTGTTGAAAAAGTCGAGTTAACGCACTGTATAGAAAGACGTTAGTCGCTTTCGAAGCTGAGCTGCCATTTATTCGCTGTCCTACAAAAAGATATCGGTATTCTATCAACAGGCTTGTGATTACTGCAAAACTTGACAGCCAACCCCGATAAGTAGTATTTTTTATATATAAAAGAAACAATATTGGAGGATATTATGGCGGTTAAGGTGTATACCACTCCCACGTGTTCGTTCTGCACGCAGGTAAAGCGTTACTTCCGCGAGCAACGGGTCCCGTTTCGGGAGTACGATGTTGCCCGGGACGAGCGTCGGGCCAACGAAATGATGAAAAAATCCGGCCAGATGGGTGTGCCCGTTTTGGATATTCACGGTACGATCATCGTCGGGTTCGACAAAGACAAGATCGATCGCGCCCTGAGGAGATAACTATGGCAGGAACAAAACTGGTCTGGCAGGGAGAGATGTCCTTCGATGTGGAGCTGCAGGGCCATCACTTCATGGTAGATGCTGACGAGTCGGTAGGAGGAAAGGATCGCGGACCACGACCCAAAGCGCTCCTGCTCAGTGCCCTTGGGGGTTGTACCGGCATGGACGTGGTAGCAATCCTTGGGAAGATGCAGATGCCCTACACTCGATTTGAGCTGGACGTCCAGGGCGAAACGGGAACGGAACACCCGAAGGTGTATACCGAAGTGAAGGTAGTCTACTCATTCTGGGGAGAAGAACTGAACCTGGAGAAGATCGAAAAAGCGGTCTCCCTCTCACAGGAGAAGTATTGTGGTGTCGCCGCTACGCTGAAACTGGCGGGTACGGTGGATTACGAGATCCGCCTTAATCCGGAGAGTTGATAAGGTGGTGGAGGAGGATCCCCGCAGCCACCCCCACGTTCAGGGAGCTCTTGGCCCCGTCGTGAGGGATCTGCCAGACCCCACCCGACGCTCGGGCACGTTCCAGCAACTCTGCTGACAGCCCATACTGCTCGTGCCCGAGCATGATGATGCGCGGTATGGTCCGCAACGATAACCCGGAGCCCGCTGTCAGTTCCCCCAGGGGCTGACCAGGGCTCTCAAGCGCACAAACACACGGTTCTCTCCCCTCACCATCGGCGTAGCCGCGCTCAACCAGCATGAGTCGACACGTCTCAAGATCCCCCCGGCGCAAGGGGATCATTATCTCGGCACCCATAGCCGCCCGAAGAAACCGCGGATGAGTCTCTGATGGCCCGGCCAGCCCGATAACGACCCCGGAAATTCCGAACGCCGCAGCAGTCCGCAGGATGTTTCCGGCATTGAATGGCGAGCGCAACCCGGGGAGGTACAACACAAACGGAAACAGCGCCGGGGAAAACCGGTCTGCAAGGATCGTCGGTGACGAGGAGGAGGAATCGTCCCCATCCAGAGCGTCCATCAACCCGATCCACGATCGGGCATCAGGGCAGGCGTGTACGCCCCGGCCTTTGCCAATGCATTCGCTGGCGGCGGCTCGCACCCGCAGCGGGCGCGCCGGGTCATCGCCGAGGCGCAGCAGGACAGACCGAAGATACCGCCCGCTGCAACGAAGGCTGACCCGCCCTGTAGCGTCCACCGCGACAAGTGCATCAAGCAGCTGCAGTAGCGCTCTGCGCCCCAGCCGGGGCACGTTCCGGGGTGCACAGAGCACAGTCCGGTTCATCTAATAGGCAGCGGAAACCAGTTGCTGCAGCTCCGCCAGCGACGCTCCACCGGGCACGTTGGCCAGCATCGGGAGGTCCGCCACCTCTTCGGCACAGCGCCCCAACTCATCAAGGGTTACATCAAGATCCCGGAGCCGCGGTGGCAGGTCGAGCTGGCTCACCAGTTTGCGGATCGCCCGGGAGGCTCGAGGAGCATCCTCAGCGGCGATAATGCGTCCAACCGGTTCGCCCATCGCTGCAGCGACCCGGGCAGCCCGTTCCATATCGCGATTCACGAGAATGTCGATTACGTGAGGAAGCAGAATCGCGGAGACCCAGGATTTGGGCAAACTGAATCGGCTGTTAATCCCGTAAGCCAGCGCGCCACCCATTCCCTGTCCGGTCACTGCCAGAGCCATCGCCACCAGCATTCCCGCTTCAGCAGCGCGCACCCGAAACCGGGGGTCCGTCGGCGCACGAATACCCGTCATCGCCGCGCCGTGGAGCTCATTCATGGCCCGACCCAGTAAAGTATCCGAGTACATCGACCCGTTGGTGGAAAAGAACCCCTCCACTGCCGCAAGAAGCGTGTCGAGAATCGCCGCCAGAGCGTACTTACTTGAGAGAGTCTGAGAAAAGGAGGTATCCGCGATCACCGCCCGAACCGTTCCCGGAGCAAGACGCACAACCTTGATCCGCCCGGTGGGGGTATCTTTCATGATCGCCTCTTCGCGCATCATCAGGTGGTTCCGGAACGAAGATGGTACTTCCACGTAGGGAAAGGGCTGTTTGGGGTGGCGACCACCAAAGAGATCCGCCAGCTTGATCGTGTTCTCCGAGAGATTTGACACGCACCGGGCAATGGAGAGAACTCGCATCCCTCCCAGTCCGACGATCACCTGCGCCCGTCCGGCACGTGCCAGCGACGCGATCTCATCCACCCGGGACGACGGCGTGCCCGGATTCAACTCGTCGTAGACGATGACCTCCAGGCCGCTGCGCCGGAGTATCTCCGCGGTGCGGCCAATGTGATCGCCGTCGTGGAGAGCTCCTTCGGAGATCAACAGTACCCGGTTTCCAAATCCTTTCACCGTCTGTCCAAGCCCGGCCAGAACATCCTGGCCGAACAAAATCGACGATGGAAATCGCAACGTTATATTTTGCATCGGTGTTTTTAATCCCAAAAAAAAAGCAGTGCCCATAGTATAGCACTGCTCAACGACTTCCAGCCATAGGAGGGCCGGAAAAAATCACGTTATATCGAATACCGAAAGAATCTCGTCTGCTACCGCTTCAACAATGCGGTCATTGATGTAGGAAGGATCCTCGAGCTTCTGGCGCACTTCTGCCACACGGTCCTGACGGATATCCGGGATATCCCTGGCCTGGTCGATGGCCTGAAGGAGCTCCGAGCGCACCTTCGCCTCGGACGAGAGTTGGATGGAATCCGCATCTCCCCTGGCGTCGGTTCGCTGAACCGGCTCGGTTTTATTGTACTTCCGAATGGGGTCAACAGGCCCCAAGCGCTCAATCGTCATCGATTGATCCATCCTTTCATACACAGTATCGGCAACAACACCTTTAATTTTAACGCCTTTTACCGGTCCACACAAGGACAGCGAACTCTCCCCGGGTGGGTATGCTACCATTCTCGACCTGTTCCGGCCCGTTCTCCACTGGTATCTCCACAATTTGTTCGTGGATCTTGGTCAGTTCCCGCCCCACCAGAAGTCGATGCCCCGGTGCGGCCTGGCACAATTCGTCAAACAGCTTCGCGATGCGGTGGGGGGACTCGTACAGAAGGAACGGGTCGCCCCGTGATACCAGCTCCTTGAGTCGGGTCAGACGCTTGGCTCCTTTCGGTGGCAGGAATCCCTCAAAGAACCACCCCCGCCCGGCCACCCCGCTCACCGACAGCAGCGCCGTCACCGCGCTCGCTCCGGGGATGGGGATGATATCGAACCCCGCCGCACGAACGCCACGAACCAGCGCGCTTCCCGGATCGCTCACTCCCGGGGTTCCGGCGTCGCTGATGTAGGCCACGTCCTCCCCGGCCCCAAGCAGCGCCAGGATCTGCGGCAGTACGCGGGCGGTGTTCTGCCCGCGGCAACTGAGCAGCGGCCGGGAGATACCCAAATGAGTCAGCAGGCGGCGGCTGTGCCGGGTGTCCTCGCAGGCGATGGTGTGCACCCCGGAGAGAGTCTCCACCGCACGCCGGGTGATATCCCCGAGATGTCCGATGGGCGTTGCGATGATATACAGTCCCGCCATAGACTCAGTGTACTGCGGATAGACAAACATGCAAATCATCCTGCTGGCACTCCTGACAATTCTCCTGGCGCTTCTCGCTTTCAGCCTGCTTCGGTTCCGCACGGGAAGAGAGGGTGGTAGCGACGACCATGGTGGCACCGACACTACCTGGCCATCCGACGGGTCCGCTTCACCATCCACCAGACCGTGTCCACTGTGCCGCACCCCCCTTTTTCGGGGCGAAAGGGTCCATACGGTGGTCTTCTCCGGACCTTCGCCGGGGCAGTCTCGGCGTAGTGAGATCCGCGAAGCGATGGTCCACATGCACGGCTGTCGTCACTGTCGGCCACCCCAGGGCACCGCCGAGCGCACCTGTCCGGTGTGTCGTGAGGTTCTCGGGCCGGAGGACCACGTAATCGGGCGCATGTTCGAATCGGAGGATCGGAAACATCTGCGGGTTCTCGGTTGCACTCGTTGCCGTCGCGTCTAGATCCGGATACCTTTGGACGATGGAAGATACCATTTTTGACAAGATCCTTGCCGGGGAGATTCCGGCAGATACCGTCTTCGAGAACGACCACGTGATCGCGTTTCGGGACATCAGCCCCCAGGCGCCGGAGCATGTACTGGTGGTGCCGAGAAATCGGATGACCAGCATCGCCGAGGCACCTGACCACGACCCGGCGGTGTTGGGCCACTTTCTCCAGGGAATCGCCCTGACCGCCGAGAGACTGGGTCTGGAAGAGGGAGGCTACCGGGTAGTCTTCAACACCGGCAGGGACGCGCAGCAGACCGTCGCCTACATCCACGCTCACATCCTCGGCGGGCGCAAGTTGCAGTGGCCCCCCGGCTGAGAACGCAGTGCAGATTCAATGGCACCACAGCATCGCCGACGTTGATCCGGAAGAGTGGAACGCGCTGGCTGCAACCACCCCTACACCGATCCTCAACCACGAGTGGCTGTTGCACCTGGAGCAGAGCGGCAGTATCTGCGCAGATACCGGGTGGGAGCCGCGGCATCTGACAGTCCGGGACGCATCCGGGATGGTGGCAGCGGTGCCACTGTACCGCCGGGACCAGAGCTGGGGTGAGTTCGTCTTCGATTTCGCTTTCGCCGACGTTGCCGAGCAGATTCAGGTCCCCTACTACCCGAAGCTGGTGGGGATGAGTCCCGCTACCCCTTCCACCGCGTTTGCCCCGCTGGTACGGCCCGGACGGGAGGAGGAGCTCACCGCGGTAATCATGGATGCGGTGGTGCGCCGCTGCCGCGATGAGGGTATTTCGGTGCTCCAGTTCAACTACGTCCTCCCCCGGTGGCGCGGCCGGTTGGAACGTCACGGGATGACCGCCTGGGAGCACCAGAGCTTCCAGTGGAGCAACGATGACTTCGCCACCTTCGACGACTACCTGGCGCAGTTCCGCAAGGGGCAACGGCGCAACATCCGCCGCGAGCGGGCATCTCTTGAACACCAGGGACTGACAACGGCGGTCGTCCCGGGTGACCAGGCGCCGGAGCTTTTCTATCACCGCATGGGGGAATACTATCGCCGAACCAACCGCCAGTTCGGCCCCTGGGGTGCGGAGTTTCTCACCTCAGCGTTCTTCTCGCGGATGCCACCTGAGGTGCGGCGGCACATCTGGTTTGCCGCGGCGTTCACCGCGGAGGAGCCGGAGGACCCTGTTGCCCTGGCTCTGCTGGTGCGACGGGAGGATCACCTTCTCGGCCGGTACTGGGGCGCTCGGGAGACGATCCGGGACCTGCACTTCAACCTTTGCTACTACCTGCCCATGGAGTGGTCCATCGCCGAAGGGATCCGCCTGTTCGACCCCGGAATGGGGTCGGAACATAAGGTGCGTCGGGGGTTCCGCTCCGTTCCCGCGCTGAGCATGCATCGTTTTTTCGACCCACAGATGGATGCGATTCTGCGCGCCAACATGCCACGAATCAACCGTCACGAGCAGGCGCAGATGGATATGCTCAACCAGGCGATCCCGATCAGGAGTCCCCAGTGATCCGCGGCCACGAGAATACCGCAGTGGTCGTCTTTCAACGCGATTTTCCGGTATATTTGAGGAATGGAAGCACTCATCGTAGTGGACGTCCAGAACGACTTTCTCCCCGGCGGGGCCCTGGCGGTACCGGATGGTGACGCGGTCGTTCCGGTCATAAACAGGCTGATGCGCATGTATCCCGTTGTGGCCGCAACCCAGGACTGGCACCCGCCGACACACCAGAGTTTCGCATCCCGACACCCTAACCGACGCCCCGGCGAGATCATCGATCTGCACGGTCTGACCCAGATTCTGTGGCCGGATCATTGTGTACAGTATCATAGCGGCGCGTCCTTCGCGTCGGGACTGGAGGTTGAGCACATCGACTTCGTTGTTCGCAAAGGGACGGACCCGGCAACCGACAGTTACTCCGGTTTCTTTGACAACGGTCGCCGCAGGGCAACAGACCTGGAGAAGCTCCTGCGGAGCCGGGGCGTTCGGGCGGTGACCATTTGCGGTCTGGCAACGGACTACTGTGTCAAGTTTACTGCCCTTGATGCGCTCTACCTGGGATTCGAGACCACCGTCGTCCCGGACGCAACCCGCGCGGTGAACCTGAACCCCGGCGACTTCGAGAAGGCGGTTCAGGAGATCCGGGACGCCGGCGGGGCGGTACAGGCTGCGCCACGAGTCTGAGGGCCGGTGGCATCACCGCCCCAACCCGTAGTAGCATTCGCCCCATGGAACAAATGAAGCGAACCCATACCTGCGGCGCCCTGAGGGACAGCGATACCGGCGCCACCGTCGTCCTCAATGGCTGGGTCCACCGAACCCGCGACCACGGCGGCGTTCACTTTCTGAACCTTCGGGACCGCTATGGGATCACCCAGATCGTAGTCGACGAGGACGGCAGTGACGAGCTGCGGGAGGTGGCCAGCTCGCTGCGCATGGAGTTCTGTATTGCCGTGGAGGGCGTCGTTCGCGAACGACCTGACGGCATGAAGAACCCGGAGATGCCCACGGGTGCGATCGAGGTCTCGGCGTCGCAGATAAGGGTGCTCAGTACCAGCGAAGCGGTTCCCTTCACCATCGATGAGCGGTCCGAGGGGCGGGACGACGTCCGCCTCAAGTACCGGTATCTGGATTTGCGCACCTTCTCCATGCAGCGCAAGATTGCCCTGCGGCACTCGGTTATGCAGGGCGTGCGGGAGTTCCTCGCCGGGCAGGGGTTTCTTGAGATCGAAACACCCACGCTGATCCGCTCCACGCCTGAGGGAGCCCGGGACTTTCTGGTACCGTCACGATTGCACCACGGCAGTTTTTACGCGATGCCCCAGAGTCCGCAGCTGTACAAGCAAATCCTCATGGTCAGCGGGTTCGACCGCTACTTCCAGATCGCCCACTGTTTTCGCGACGAGGACGCTCGGGGAGACCGCCAGCTTGAACACACCCAGATCGACCTGGAGATGAGTTTTGTGAGCCGTGAGGACGTTTTCGAGGTCATTGAGGGTATGCTGGGCCATGTGTTCCGCCAAAGCATCGGAGTCGAGCTTGAGACGCCGTTTCAGCGCCTTTCCTACCATGATGCGATGAACCGCTACGGGTCTGATAAGCCGGACCTGCGCTTCGACCTGGAGATGCAGGATTTTCGGGAGTTCGTAGCGGGCAGCGGCTTCGGGGTTTTTGAGTCAGCCGTTGCGGCGGAAGGGGCGGTCAAGGTGCTGGTCGTCCCCGGAGGCGGGACCTACAGTCGCAAGCAGATCAGCGAGCTGGAGGAGGTTGCCAGGACCTACGGCGCAAAAGGTCTTGCATGGACACGGGTTGTACAGGGCCAAGGCGACCTGACCCTTGATGGTGGCATCGGCAAATTCTTTGCCGGATCTGCTGCGGAGATAGCCGCGTCTCTGGGAGCTGCCCCAGGGGACATGTTGCTGTTTGTGGCGGACGGCTGGAAAACAGCGACGACGGCGCTGGGGGCGGTTCGGTCGCGGCTGGGTCGCGACCTGGGACTGGCGGCGGCGGGGTCGTTCCGTTTTGCCTGGGTGGTCGATTTCCCGCTGTTTGAGTACGAGGAAGAAACAGGAGGATGGGCTGCGGCGCACCACATGTTTACCATGCCGCAGGAGCGGTTCCTGGCCACCCTGGAGGAGAATCCCGGGGAGGTTCTGGGGGATCTCTACGATCTGGTGTGCAACGGCTTCGAGTTGGCTTCCGGATCGATCCGTATTCATGACCCGGCGCTGCAACAGCGCATCTTCCGGATTGTGGGATTTGATGAAGAGGAGGCACAGCGACGCTTCGGGTTCCTCCTGGACGCGTTCCGCTATGGAGCCCCGCCGCACGGCGGAATCGCCCCGGGGCTGGACCGGCTGGTGATGATTATGGCCGGTGAGGAATCGATCCGCGAAGTTATCGCTTTTCCCAAGACAGCGAACGGGCTCTCGCCGATGGATGGCAGTCCCGGAGCGGTGGACCAGGGACAGCTTGCCGATCTTGGGCTGGCTCTGATTCAGAACCAGACGTAACCCTTCTCTTTCGGGGCACCGGACGCGCTGCCGGTGCTTCCGATACCATTCCCTTTTCACCTCTGCGAATAAATCGACGTCCTCACGCAAGCCCTGGGTCCTCTCGGTTCAGTAACTCTATGAGGAACTCACGATAATGATATCAGCGTTATGGTAGTACGACATTGGTATCACATTGATGAATTCGGAGAAATATTAAGGATATCTCCTAACCCACAAGGGAAAATGAACGTGGACCAACAGCGCCGATCAATCAAGTTCATCACCGGCGACTCAGCGCTTCTGGAGGGCTTCTCGTTCGCTCGACGTGGATTCCTTCGCGGCATGGCCGTGCTCCTGACCGGAGAAAGTGGCAGCGGAAAGCGCACCATGGCGCGCGAGCTCGTCGCCGCTGTCGATTCCACTGATCTGATGGAAATCGTGCCATCAGAAGCCGGCGAGGTTTCCTGGGAACAGATCCCGGATTCAGGGTCGGTGTACTTTTCTCAGGCTGAGCGCTTGACGGAATCTCAACAATGGAAGCTTTTGGGGCTGATCGAGTCCACGTTACCTGCAGCGGGGCCTGGTGCCTCGATGGGGCCGGAATCCATTGCTGAGCCTGTCTCGATTACCCGAAACGATGCGGGAATCTCATCCTCTTCCCGACCGTTGCGGATCATCGTTGGATGTGACGCCGATCTGTCTCTCCGGATACGGGACGGTGGGTTTCTCCGAAGGTTGTACTTCGTGCTCTCCCGGTGTGAGGTTACCATTCCGGCACTTCGTCAGCGTCGCGCTGACATACCGTTGCTGACTCAATACTTCCTTGACTTGTTTGCTGAGCGGGAGGACACACGGGCACCAAGGCTGGACCCGGGTTTCTTCAAGCCTCTGGAACGGTATCTTTTTCCCGGGAACGTACGAGAGCTCGAACACCTGCTGGAAAAGGCACTCCTGCTCTGTGATTGGAGTCGTCTGACCGAAAAGGTGGCCCGGAAAACCCTGCAGCATCATCAGATAACGCCATGGGCACCTCACCTCATTGATAGTGAAGACCCGATGAATCGCGTCCTCTGGCCGCCGATACTGCCCAGTATAGGGCGCGCCAGGGAACAGCTGCTGGAGGAGGCTCTCTCCAGGTTCGACGGAAACCAAAGTCGGGCCGCCAGGGCTCTGGGCATCACCCCTGCCGCGGTCAATAAGTACGTTAACAGGCAGGAGTAGCCGCCAGGG
>SKHA01000081.1 GCA_007117185.1 Spirochaeta sp.
AGCTGATTACCACGTTGTTGCTGGAAAATCCCCACCGCTCCACCGTGACGGTTCGTCCTGACCCGGAGCAGACCGCCCGGGAACAGAGTGAACTCCGGGAGGTGCTGGACCATCGGCTGGAACAGTTGACCGCAGCGGAGCGGGATGCCCTGGAACAGGAAGAGAACGCTCTGAAGACGCTCCAGGAGGCGCCAGACGACCCGGAGATACTGGCCAGAATCCCCTTCCTGAGGCCGGAGGATCTCCCTCGGGAGGTTCGCCGCATACCCGGAGACCACGACACCCTCGGGGATGGTACGCCGCTGTACCTGCACCGCCTGGGGACCAACGGAATTCTCTACCTGGATCTGGCCTTCGATCTGCCGTCACTCTCCAGCGAACAGGAGCTGCTGCTGAACCTCCTGGGAGCGGCGTTCACCGAGGTGGGGCTGCCGGGGCTTCCCTATGACCGATTTCAGCAGGAACTGCGCCTGAAGACCGGGGGTATATCGGCATTCATCTCCAACAGTTCGTCCTATCAGGACCGCGGCACCGTTCGACGGCTCTTCTTGATCCGCCTGAAGGTGCTGGACCGGGTGCACCCCGAGGGGATCGCGCTTCTGCGGCGGTTGCTCAGGGACATTGATTTTGGAGATCACCACCGGTTGCAGCAGATCCTGGAAGAGCTCAACCAGGACATGCTCAGTGCCCTTATCCCCAGCGGCCATTACTTTGCGGGGTTGCGGGCCGCCCGGGGGCTGAGCGGGCTCTCCGCTCTGGAAGAGCAGATGAACGGCGTCACCCAGCTGTCGGCGCTGCGCCGCTACCTGGAAAAGGACGTGGCGACCCTGGCCGCACAGCTCTCTCAGCTGACCACCGTGATCATGGACCCGCAGCGCCTCTCGATAAACATGACCGGCGAGAAGCAGACCCTTCAGGAGGTGCAGCGCCTGCTTCCGGAGCTGGTCCACGCGGTGAAGCAGCGGACGCCCCCCGGTGGGGCGCGCCCGGGCCAGGGGAGCTCTGGCCAGGGGAGCCCTGTCCTGCAGGTGTTTCCGGCGGCACCCGCCCCTGACCAGGAGTTCCTGCTGGCCTCTGCGGGGGTCTCCTACGTGGCGTGCTCCCTGGAGGGGATTCCCTTTGGCGATGACCTCGCCGCCGCGCAGGACCTGCTGGCCCACGTGATGCGAACCGGGGTGCTCTGGGAAAAGATCCGCATGCGCGGCGGGGCCTACGGCGCGTTTGCCTCAAGCCGCACCCTGGAGGGGCTGTTCAGCCTGGCCAGCTATCGCGACCCCCGCACAGCCGGGACGGTCCAGGCGTTCCGGGAAGCTCTGGAAGAGATGAGCGCTGCCCCTCTGACCCAGACGACCATCGACAACGGTCGGGTGAGCCTGCTGGGCAAGGAGTTGCGCCCGCTGACAACCCGGGAGGAGGGTTTCATCAGCTTTCGCCGGCAGCTGCTGGGAGTGACCGATGAGTTGCGCCAGCACGCCCGGGACCAGCTGCGTGGGGTAACCCCCCAGGCGGTACAGGCGGCGGCGGCGGTGCTGCTGGAGCGGCTGCCCCGGGGGCGGGTGGCGATACTCGGGGGTCAGGGCGGGCTGGATGAGTACCGCCGGGCGGCGCCGGAGGTGGAGGTCGTTTCCCTCGACGTCTAAGCGGTTCGCGGTGTATGCTCTGAGGCAGGAGGCCCGGGAGATGAACAAAGCACTGGCCGCATTTGGTGCGGCGCTGATCTATATTGTCGCCCGTAACGTTCTGGACCTGGGTTTTATCGGCGCTCTTATTGTCACCGGTCTGGGATACTCCGGAATCACCGCCATCAGCGAGGACTGGCCCGGCAGATTGAAGGCGCGGTTGGAGCGGCGCCGGCAGGACCGGGAACAGCGACGCCTGGACAAGGCCAGCGGTCGGGGCCGGAGGAATGGCCGCGGCCGCAGTGGTGACACTACTTCCGGGAGCTCAACCATCGACCGCACCCTCGGCGGCGACAGCTCCTGGCTGCAGGACGACACCAGGCTGGTAGAGCTGGGGATCTCCCCTGAGGACTTCAACGAGGCCCTCACTACCGGCTCGCGAAAGCTTGTCGCCCTTCGCAAAGCCTGTTCCGCCGTCCAGGACACTGCGGTGCGCGCCAAGGCCAACGGGGTGTGCGATGCGGCGGCACGGATCCTCACGGAGATCCGACGTGACCCGAGTGATCTGCGGCGGGCGCGAAACTTTCTGGACTATTACATGGACGCCACCATCAACGTGGTGGAGCGTTACTCCGGGCTGGCCGGGCGCAACCTGAAGACCCCGGAGATCGAGGCGGCGCTGAAGCGGGCCGAGGACAGTCTGGAGACGATTCGCACCGCCTACGACAAGCAGTTGCTGCAGCTGCTGGAGAACGACGTCATGGGTCTTGATGTTGAGCTGAAGGTGCTGGAACGCACCATCGCGATGGAAGGGTTGGGAACACAGAGGGAGGAACGCTGAATATGAGTAATCCAGAGAGAAATGTCACCCCCGCATCCACCACCACAACCGCTGCTGGTGCCGGTGCGGATCTGATCCTGGTTGACGTGGCCGGTCTGCCCGCAGAGGTTCAACCCCGGGCAAAAGAGGTGGCCAGCGCGATCAATATCGAAGATCGCCAGGCGATCCTGCAGTACGGGGTAGGGGCGCAGCGCAAGATCTCCGACTTCGCCGAGACGGTTCTCACCGAGATCCGCACCAAAGATGGCGGGTACGCCGGTGAGCTCCTCAGCGGGCTGGTCACCACCGTGAAGGACGTCAACGTCAACAGCCTCACCGACGAGCCGGGGATGTTCGGCAAGATGTTCGGCGGGATCAAGAAGAAGGTGGACAAGTTCCTCCAGCGCTACGAGTCCCTCTCCACCCAGCTGGACAAGGTGGTGCGGGAGCTGGAGCAGGCGCGGATGAACCTCCTCAGAGATATCGCCATGCTGGACGAGTTCTACCAGAAGAACAGCGAGTACCTGCAGGACCTGGACGTCTATATCGCCGCCGGCAAGCTCCGGCTGGAAGAGCTGCGCAACCACGACCTGCCAGCGCTGGAGAAGCGCGCCGCTGAGACCGGCGACCCCGCAGACGCCCAGAACGTCCAGGACTTCAACCAGCTGCTCAACAGCTTCGAGAAGAAGCTGTATGACATGCAGCTCTCCCGGATGATCGCGATCCAGAGCTCCCCGCAGATCCGCCTCATTCAGGGCAACAACGAGATGCTGGTGGAAAAGATCCAGAACTCGGTGCTCACCACCCTGCCGCTGTGGAAGAGCCAGATCGTGATCGCCGTCAGCCTCTACCGTCAGAACAAGGCGATGGAGCTGCAGCGGGAGATCACCAACACCACCAACGAGATGCTCAAGCGGAACTCCCAGATGCTCAAGCAGGGGTCCATCGAGGTTGCCAAAGAGAGCGAACGGGGAATTGTCGAGATCGAGACGCTGCAGAAGGTCAACAACGATCTCATCTCCACCATCGAGGAGACCCTGCAGATCCAGAAGGAGGGTCGCCAGAAGCGCATCACCGCCGAGACGGAGTTGCGCCGCATGGAGGATGAGCTGAAGCAGCGCCTGGTCACGGTGAGCGAGTAGCGGCGGGCAGGTGACCGGGACGCTCATTACCGGTGCGTCCGCCGGGCTGGGACGCGCCCTGGCGCTCCACCTGGCCGAAGCCGGGGAGGCGCTGATCCTTGTGGCCCGCCGCGGCGAAGCGCTGGCGGCCCTTGCTGGGGAAATCCGAGATCGCAGCGAGGCCGCCGGGGTCAACGCCCCGGAAGTACATCTGATTCCCCTGGACCTCACCCGCTCCGATGCGATCCCCCTGCTGGAGGCTGGCCTGGAGCGTCACCAGATTTCTCCTGATCAGATCCACACCCTTATCTGCAACGCCGGGGTAGGGCACCTGGGGCCGTTTACCCGGCAGTCCCCGGAGTCAGTAGAAGCGGCGATGGCGCTGAATGTGGTCTCCCTGACCCGGCTGGTACACTGGCTTGCTCCGGTGATGGCCGATATCCCGGTGGGGTCAGCTGCGTCGCCGGGGAGGCGGTCGATCTGCCTGATCGCCTCGGTAGCCGCGTTCACCCCGGGGCCGCTGATGGCGGTCTACTACGCCACCAAGTCCTACGTCCTCTCCCTCGGCGAGTCCCTCAGGGAGGAGTTGCGCCCGCAGGGGGTGACGGTGACAGTCGCCTGCCCCGGTCCGTTTCAAAGCGAGTTCCACCGCGCGGCGGGTATCGCTGGTGGCGGAGGTTCCGTCGCGGCGCTACCCACGGCAGCGGCAACAGCAGCGCGGATACTGAAGGGGATGCACCGCGGGTCGGCGGTGATCACCCCCGGTGTGACCGTTGCGTTGTGGGCGCTGGTGGGGCCCAGACTACCCCGGTGGCTGGCTCGAAAGCTGATGCACTGGATACAAAAATATCGTTCTTGAACGTCACTGCCCGATAGGATACACTTCAAGAGAACCACGACATACCATGAAGGAGTTTCTATGGCTAAAATGAACGTTAAACCCGGGATTGTGACGGGATCACAACTTCAGGAAATATTTGAGTACTGCAAGGAAACCAAGTGTGCGTTGCCCGCGGTAAACGTGATCAGCTCCAGCTCGATCAACGCGGCAATGCTCTCGGCCAGGCAGGCAAACGCGCCCATCATCATTCAGTTCTCCAACGGTGGAGCGCTGTTCAACGCCGGAAAGTACCTGGACAACACCAACGAGCGCGCAGCGGTAGCCGGTGGTGTGGCCGGCGCCCACCACATCCGCATCCTCGCTGAGCTGTACAACGTACCGGTGATTCTGCATACCGACCATTGCGCCCGCAAGCTGCTGCCCTGGGTGGATGGCCTCCTGGATGCCGGTGAGGAGTACTACCGCCAGACGGGAAAGCCCCTGTACAGCTCCCACATGCTGGACCTCTCCGAAGAGGATCTCGAAGAGAACATCGCCACCAGCGCCAAATATCTTGAGCGGATGGCAAAGATCGAGATGACCCTGGAGATCGAACTGGGAATTACCGGCGGCGAGGAAGACGGGGTGGACAACAGCAACGTTGACTCATCACGCCTGTATACCCAACCGGAGGATGTGCTCAAGGCCTACGATGTGTTGAAGCCCATCGGCAACTTCACCGTGGCCGCGTCCTTCGGCAACACCCACGGAGTCTACAAGCCGGGTAATGTGAAGCTGCGCCCGGAGATCCTGAAGCAGTCTCAGGAGTTGGTCCGAAAGGAGCGGGGACTCTCTCAGGAGAAACCCCTGGACCTGGTCTTTCACGGCGGTTCCGGTTCCGAGGTCGCCAAGATCACCGAGTCTCTCGGTTACGGTGTGGTCAAGATGAACATCGACACCGATACCCAGTGGGCCTATACCCGCCCGGTTCGGGAGTACATGGACAAGTACCACGACTACCTGATGGCCCAGATCGGTAACCCCGAAGGGGACGACAAGCCCAACAAGAAGCGCATCGACCCGCGCGCATGGGTTGTAGAAGGCGAGAAGGGGATGGCAGAGCGACTTGTAGAAGCGTACAAGAACCTGAACTCCTTCGGTCAGTTTGACCTGGGCTGAACAGACTGATTTGAACGGCGGCGCTGGTGAACACCGGCGCCGCTGGTACCCCCTGGACAACACGGCGGTCATCTTTCCGCCGATAATATCTCCACAGTTTACCACGCTCTTTCGCGTCTCTGCAGAGTTGACCCAGGCGGTTCGGCTCAGAGAACTGACCACAGCGGTGGCCCAGCTCTACCGCCGGGCTCCGTACCTGTGTGTCCGTCTGCGTACCGGAATCTTCTGGCACTACCTTGAAGAAACCGCTGCGGTGGGCCCTCTGGGTGACGTCGGGTTTCCCTGCACCGAGCACCCCCGTCTGGTTCCCACCCGCCCCTTGTTGGTGGTGCGCTGTCGCCACCGGCGCATAACCCTGGAGATCTCCCACGTCCTGACCGATGGCGGCGGTGCCAGGCTGATACTGCAGTCGCTGCTGGTGATGTACCGCCTGGCCTGCCTCGGCAGTGACGGTGAACACCCCGAAATGGCGGCTGCTGTGTCTCTGCTGGCGGAAGCACGGGAGATGGATCTTCTGGTTCCGGGTGATCCACCGGCGGAATGGGAGCAGTGCTACGGCAGTCGCGAAATGGGAAGTCGGCGTATTCCCGCGCCACCCCGATACACCCCGGCGTGGCATAGCGATGGCCCCAACCTCGCTGCCGGCGAGTACCGGGTAACGACAGTGCGCTACCCCACTGCGGCGCTTCGGGAGGTGGCCCGATCCAGCAACGTTTCCCTCACTGATCTGGGGGTGGCCCTCTACGCCGAGGCACTGCAGGAGCGCTACTTCAGTCGCTGGCGGCGGCGGCGGGAACGCCGACCGATCCGCATTCTTGTTCCGGTTGACATGCGCCCCCACACCGGTCTGAAGACGGTACGAAACTTCTTCGTTTTTGTGCTGGTTGAGCTTGACCAGCGCCTGGGCAGCTACTCCTTTGCGGAGATCCTCCGAAAGGTCCACTTCCAGCTGCGGGCCGAGCTGGACCCCAGAACCCTGAAGAAGCAGATTATCCGCAACGTCCGGGCTGAACGAAACTGGTTCAATCGGATTATTCCGGTTTTTGCGAAGGACTGGGTTCTCCGCCGGGTGCATCGCGTTCAGGGAGAAGCCACAAATACCGGCAGCTTCTCAAACCTCGGCAGTGTGCCCCTGCCGGCGTCCCTGTCTCCCCACGTGAGGACGATGGACTTCGTACCGCCCCCCTCAACCATCACCGGCATCAACGTGACGATGATCAGCTACGGCGAGAAAACGGCGTTCACCTTTGGTAGTGTCCGCGAGGATACCGGCATCGAGAGGTTCTTCTGTTCCCGACTGGCATCGTTCGGGCTCACCGGGGAACTCGTTTCCAACGGCGTGGCCACACGCCAGAGTACGGAGAGACCATGAGCAGCGAACCACACCAGTGCACCCGGTGCGGGGTTATCCTGGAGGCGCATCTGGAAGAATGCCCCCTCTGCGGGATGGTGGTGGGGCAGCTCTGTGATGGCGACGCCATAGCGCCGGAGGCGTTCCCGGGGTATGCCCCGGGGGCAACGGTGCGGGAGAGTCCCGGAAAGAGGGTCCTGCTGCGACGCTTTTTGACGATCCTCTTCAGCACTGCCGGACTGGTTGTGCTGGCTGTGGCCCTGGTCACCGCCGGGTCGTCAGTTGGATTTCCGCCGCGGTGGGTGTGGATCACCCTGTTGTCTCTGGCGGCTGGGTGGGCGGTAGTGACGTTGCCGCTGCGCAGGCTGCCCTGGCGCCGGTGGTTCGTGCTGGCTCTCCTGGCTCTGCAGCTGCTCGCCTTTGGCCTCGATTTGTTGACCACACCGTCTGGTCCCGGTGGCGCGAACGGACTGTTGGCCCCCTTGAGCTGGTCGGTCCGCCTGGCCTTGCCGCTGCTGCTGGTTTTCGGGGTGGTTGTGCTGGTTGTGGTGCGCCTGGTCCGGCGGGGGCCGGGTACGTTGCGGGTGGCAGCGGTCCTGGTGACTGCCGCGGTGTTCTCCAGCGGGGTGGACCTGGTGGTGCGTAACTATCTGCATGCTCCGGTCGGCCTCGGCTGGTCCGTCATCGTCCTGCTATCGGTGGTACCTCTGGCGCTGTTGCTTCTCGTTTTGCAGGTGACGGTGTTCCGGTACGTCGATATCTATCGCCGTCTGCACCTGTAAGGGTGCCGGTCAGCCTGCGGTGGTGGTGACCATCAGGCTGCCGCCTGCCGGCAGGTGCTGCTGCAGCGCCTGGTGGACCCGGTGAGCTGATTCCGCTGTGGGGCAGACCAGAAAGAACGCTCCACCCCCACCGGCTCCGGACATCTTGCCCCCCATGGCGCCGGTCTCTTCACCAATTGCTATGAGGCGGGCGACCTCCGGGGTTACCAGACCGAGGGTGGAGAGAAGCTGGTGGGCCTCCCTGGCGTACCCGGCGATCTGGGCGGAATCAGTGGTGAGGGTCCCCGGTTCGGAAGCGTCCTCGGGGGCTCCGGTGGCGGATTGACCAGCGGCGGACCGCGACAGTTGTCCCAGCCGCCTCAAAATTGCGGTGGTTTTAGCGGGAGCGACGCGCTGTTGCTCCGCCACCCGGGCTACCAGAGTTCTGGTGTCCTCCATGCGTGGTACAGAGCCGACCACCAGGTGCAGTTCCGGCAGAGGACACGCTGTAGCCAGGGGCAGCGCCCCGTTCTCGGAGCCCTGGTTGCTCTGAAAGAGCCAGGACCCTTCCAGGGTGCTCAACCCCGTGTCGATCCCGCTGGGACTGCCGTGAAAGACCTCTTCCAGGCGATGTGCCTGGAGCCAGACGGCATGGGTGTCCCGGAGTCCGGCCATGCGCGCGCAGGCCACGGTGAGTGCGGCGCTGGAACCGAAGCCGCTTCCCAGGGGCAGTTCGCTCTGGATGATGAGCTCTCCCGGGGGCAGGCGCAGCTCCTCCTGCAGACGGGAAAAGAACTGTGCCAGACCTCTGTGTTCCGCCCCGGCCCCACCCCCGGCCCCGGCTCCGGCAACCCGCCACTCTCCACCGGGTATGAGGGTCACGGACATCTGCTCGTTCAGGGACATACCCAGTGCGGGATAACCGTAGACGGCGGCGTGCTCGCCGAAGAGCAGCAGCTTGCCCCGGGCGCGGCCATGCAGAGGGGAGGCCTCCTCTCTGAGTCCTTCATCCTCAATGGGAGCTTCCCGGGAACCCGAAGGGAGGGGCCGCCGGTGGCGGGGACCGGCGACGATCACGGCGCGCTCGTTACCGGCGCCGCTGCTCTTGGCCACCCAGCCGTCACCCCGGGGGTGTGCCGGGGTGAGGGGCAGGGCAGCGGAGACCCCGATGCGGTCTCCCAGCTCTTCGGAGAGCTTTCGTGCCTGTTCCAGTACGTCCAGGTGCCGGTCGCCGGTCCTGCTGTTGCAGAACTCCTGAACCAGCCGGTTGTTTTCTTCCAGAAACAGTTGTCCCGCAGCACTGTCAGGCGAACAGCTTCCGTCAAAGCGGGCTACCGCGGCGCTGCTGCGCACCGGAGGGCCCGCCTTGATTGTAAAGACCTGCAGCCCTTCCGGAGGGCTGACTCGGGTGCACAGGGGCGTAACCCCACCGGTAAACCGGACCATACCTCCCATGGCGCTGCACGCCACGTCGTATCCGCTGCCCCGGCCATCCTGAATCCGGCGGTGAGCGGCGATAGCCGTACGGATCGCCCGCTGTCCTGGCGCCGGTGATGAGGGACCCTCCAGCCCAGCCGCGGCCAGGAGCGCTACCGACGCCAGCAGGGCGGCGGCGGCACTGGAGCCGAGACCATGCTTCTCACCGGTCCGGGGGTCAAAGAACGAGGTCGTGTTTACAGCGGCCTGGAACGAACGGCCCGCCGTGGCGGCGTCAATCCTGCTCCCGGGGGACAACTCGTCGGCAATGATCGCGATCACCGCGTCGATAAGCGGCAGCTCATCCTGCGGCCAGGTCAGATTGAGACCCTCACCGCCGATGGCCCGGAACTCCAGGGAGCCGCCAAAAAATGTGCCCCCCACAGCCGGGGCCGCCCCTTCCGGCGCCGCCTCTTCCGGCGCCCCCCCTTGCTTCCGAGCGGTGATCCAGCCGGTTGCCCGGGGGGAGGTCGCGATTGCAACCCCCTGACCACCGTCGCGGGTGATCGCGTATTCGCCCATCAGCAGCAGGCTGGCGGGAACGCTCCAGCGGCGGGTCCACTCAACCATTTGTCTGGTCCACCACTGCAGGTCCCGGTCCGATCCCACTGACCACCGGGGGCAGTGAGGTCAAGGGAGCAAAACGGCGGGCGATGTCGTCGGCGTGGGCGGCGTCGGTGAGTACCTTCACCTGCGGCCCCGCGTCCATCGTTTCCCAGGCAGGCACTCCCTGGCGTCTCAACCCCTCCAACTCATGGATGATCTGCACCGATCCGGAAAGCCAGTACACCACCGGGGGAGCCGCAGAGAGCATAGTGGCGAACATGCGCAGATAGCTCAGCCGGGAGGCGTCGCCAAGACGCTGGATGTCGCGGTTCCGGATGCCCTCTTCCACCTCCCTAGCGATTCCCGGGGCATCAGTGATCCACGCCGGATAGTAGGGTGAGGTGTCTCTGGTGCGGTTCATCGCATCTCGGGAGGAGACCTCTTTGGGGCCGGCCGAGACGGGAAGGACCACCACCCGCAGGTCAGGCCACCAGGTTTCGTCGGCGATCTGTACGGCCTCCCGGGCAGTTGCTTCCCAGCGGGTAAAGCCGCCAAAAGCGCTCCGGCAGGCAGATCCCGACCCGACCCGGGCGATTCGGGAGACGGCAGGGGCTGACGCCTGACCCCCGCCTGCGTGAAGCGCCGCAGCGACCAGTGCGGCAAAACCGGATGCTGAGCTGGCCAGCCCCGCGGCAGTGGGGAAGTTGTTGCTGCTGGTAACGGAAAACCGCGGCGCTGACTTTTCAGTAGTGAGGGAAGCCGCAAGGGCCTCCCTGATGCGGTCCAGCACGGGAAGGAAGCGTTCCAGGGGCTGTTCGGCACCATCGATGACTACCCTGTCGGTGGTGTCGAGGGTGACGGTGGTGCAGGTGGTCAGGGCTTGGAGGGTGAGGGCAACGCTGGTGGTGGCCGGGAGGTTGGCTCCCCCGGCGACTTTGCCCCAGTATTTGGCCAGCGCCAGCGAAGGGTGCGCCGTGACCGTTACAGCCATGGGGTCATCCGTCGTTTCGCAGTTCCCGAAGGAGCTTTTCCGCAGTCTCGACGTTGAACGTGCCGTTCTCCCAGAGCTGCTCCGCCAGACGGGTGATCTCCTCCTGCCGGGCGCCGACGATCCAGGCCAGGCGACGGGCGTGCTGCCTCATGTGCCCGCGCTGAATCCCTTCCCCCACCAGCGCCATCAGCGCAGCCATGTTCTGGGCCAGCCCCAGAGCAACGGCAATTCGGCTCAGCCGTTCCGCCGAGGGTTCTTCCCGAGGACTCAGGAACAGTACCTTCAACGCAAACCGTGAAGCCGGGTGAAACCCCACGGCACCTCCGGTGGTTCCCAGCGCCAGGGGCAGTTCCAGGGATCCTTCCAGCTTGTCGTCGGTGATGCGGTACTCCGTGAGAGCCCGGTACGCTCCGGTCCGGGCGGCCCAGGCGTGAGCTGCCGCTTCGATGGCTCGGGTGTCGTTGCCGGTTGCCAGAGCCACCGCGGAGATGCCGTTCATCACCCCCTTGTTGTGGGTAACCGCCCGCAACGGGTCGGCAAGGGCGAACTGATTGGCTCTGACGATGCGCTGTGCCATCTCGGCGCCGGTGCGATCTGCCCGGGCCAGCCGCTGCACCGGCAGGGAGAAGTGCGCGCAGACCCGACGGCGCTGCGCGGCGTTGGTCAGGATTGCCATCAGGACGCTCCCTCCGGTGATCGTCTCCAGGGGACGCCGAAGTGCTTCCGCGGCGGTGTTGATGATGTTGGCCCCCATGGCGTCGCGCGTATCCACGTGGAGGTACACCACCGCCAGCTCCGCTTCCTCAAGCCAGGACGCGTCGATGCCGCGGTACCCGCCTCCGCGACGGGTCATCGGACCGAGGATCTCCGTCAACTCCCGGTGGAGGGTTCGCTCCGCGGCGAGGATACGGGGCACCACCTCCGGCGAAACGTGGTCGATGGCAATCTGGGCGGTCATCACCTGACCGGTAGAGCCGGTCACAAACCCACCGCTGCGGGAAACCAGTCCCCCGGCAAACGTTGCCGCAGCAACCACCGAGGGTTCCTCAACCGCCATGGGAATGTGGGTGAGAACATCGTCGATGAGAAAGTTGGTTGCTACGCCCATGGGAACGGGCATGACCCCCAGAGCGGACTCCACCATCACCTCCGCCAGGTCCACCATATCGTGTCCGGGGTTGGTGGTGTGCAGCTCCTGCGGCGAAAGTTCCAGAAGTTTCGCCAGAACCTCCCGCTTTGCCCGGGCGTCCAGCTTGCGGAAGTTGCGCGGTAACTCGGGTTGTTCTTCGCTGTTCAGGTCCCAGGCAGTGTCCGCCATTCGTCCTATACCCCCATAACCGCGGCCAGAGAGCGGGCATCTGCCTGCAACGCCGCGTCCAGATACAACGGGGCAGCGCGTAACTGCTCCACTGTTCGTGACCCCGTCAGGGTCATTGCGATGCGAATAACATACTCATAGCGTCGTCCGAGTTCCACCCCCGCTGCGACTCCACCGGCCCGGACAGCCCGTACGAAGGGCAGTGCCAGCCCCACCGCGTCGGCTCCCAGGGCAAGGGCGTTGACAATATCCATGCCGCTGCGGATTCCGCCGGAGGCCCAGACGTTTCGCACGTCCCGTCCCAGAGCCGCGAGAACCAGGGCGGTGGGGATGCCCCAGTTGTCAAACTCACCGGCTTCCTCCGCTACCGCTGTATCGTCCAGTCGGTACGATTCCACCCGCACCCAGTTGGTGCCCCCTGCTCCGGCAACGTCCACCGCTGCGGCCCCCCGCTTGAGAAGTTCCCGGACCTCTGCGGGGTTGATGCCCATCCCCGTCTCCTTGATGATCACCGGCACGGGCGAGGCGGCGATAAAGCGCTCAGTCGCCTCAAGAACCCCGAAAAAGTCGGTATCCCCACCGGGTTGGAACAGCTCCTGTGCCGGGTTCAGATGCACCGCAATCCCATCGACCGCCAGCTGTTCCATCAGCCGGTAAATGTCCTGGTGCTGCGTGTTCGGCAGCTGTACTCCTCCGATATTGGCAAAGACCGGAACGTTCGGAGCGAAGCGTTTCAGCTGAAAGTCGCCGATCACCTCGGGTTTACGGGTGAGAATGCGAATGGATCCCATACCAACGGGGATCCCCAGCTCGGCGGCAACCTCGGCCAGGTCCTTGTTGGTCCGATACCCCTCGGCGGAGCCACCGGTCATGGAGGAGATGAAGAAGGGCAACTTCACCGTCGTTCCCAGGAAGGGAATCTCCGTGTTCACCTCCGACAGGTCGCACTCCGGCAGAGCCCGGTGTACCAGATGAACCTGATTCAACCGCGAGGACCCGGTCTCCACGTGGTAGCGATTTGCGTCAAGACAGACGTCAAGGTGTTGCGCCTTGCGCCCGCTCATCTCTTCTGCCACGGGGGCATCCCTCATACCGGGGGCATCCCTCATACCGGGGCACGCTCGTACTGACGATATCCATCATCACGGATCCCGCTGAGATAGTAACGCCCGGAGGGGACGTCACTTCCATCGGACACGGCACCGCTGTCCATGGTGTAGGTGGAACTGCGGATGAACTGGTGGTATTGATCCATCGTCGCGGCGGTAGCGCTTTGCAGGACCTTCTCAAGGTTCCACCGGGAGATCACCTCCGGAGCGGAGGGGGCTACCGTTCCCCCGAGAACGGTCATGGTGTTGCCCGATCCATAGGAAGCCAACAGAACCTGCTGGCCGACGATCTTTTCACCGTCGGTCTTGAAGCGGTTGTACAGGTTCCACATCAGCGACATGTACGCCGACGCGGAGTAGGTATTTCCCACCACCCGGGTTGCCTCAATCCCCTCGTCGAAGCGCACGCGCTCCAGGAACTGCTGCGCTCCTGCCGGGTCCAGCCCCAGCTGTCGTTCCAGCAGCCGCATCGTCCCGGTAACGGCCATGCGGTGAAAGGGAACGTGAACCACGAGCATGTCCGTCTTTGTCAGGACCTCCTGCGCGGTGGCCCGCCGGCGCTGACAGTGGTCCAGAAACGCCGCTTCCAGCGCCTCATTGTAACAATCTACCGAGTATCGCCCCTTCACCCGGGCGGTGACGGACCCCAGGGGCCGGAAGAAGTCGTCCACGTCGCTGGAATAAAGGCCGATGGTCCGAAGATCAAGCTGCAGCAGCCGGGGGTTGTCCTCGATCACCATCGCCACCGCCCCGGCTCCCTGGGTGATCTCTGCGGTGGATGGTGTTTCGTAGCGGGCCACGTCGCTGCAGATCACGACCCCGGTCTCTCCAGGTACCGCTGCCGCGTTCAACAGTGCGGCGACGCCGGTGAGGGCGATCGTCCCACCGGCACAGGCGTGCTGGACCTGGAACGTTGAAACGTTTGCCCGCAGGGGTGTTCCACCACGTTGGACCACGCCGTGAACGTAGGAACTGATTGGCTTGGACATATCCACGGAGGTCTCTGTCCCGGTGGCGATGTAGCGGACAGACTCGGCGGCGGCGCCACCGGAACGGTCCGGACGCTGCAGCACCGCAGCTGTTGCCTCCGCCGCCATCGTTACCGGATCTTCCCAGATCTCGGGGAAGCGCATGGACACCTGGTTGGTGGACTCGATGGCCCGGCGCAAACGACGTTCGAACGCCGGATCTTCCGCAGCCCGCATGGACAGAACCTCTGCCAGCTCAATCTTCGGATTCGGCACATACATGGCCATATCACCGATTCCGATCACGTCTTTATCCATTCCATCTTCCTCTTTTTACGTCCATTTATTCGAATATATTCCCTGGAACCCCTGGTCGACAACGAAAACGTCTCGATCAAGTGCTTCGTTCCGAAACGTCACGTCAAGGCGTTCACCAGCGCCCGGCCATACTCGGGTAAATCCGGCGGGCGTCGGCTGGAGATGAGGTTACGGTCCACCACCACCGGCTGGTCCACCCAGATCGCTCCGGCGTTGGTCATGTCATCGCGAATCCCCGGGGTACTGGTCACCGTTCGGCCGGTGAGGATCCCCGCAGAAGCCAGTACCCATCCGGCGTGACAGATCTGCCCGATCACCGCGCCGCGGCGGTCCATTTCCCGGACCAGCTCCAAAACCCGGGGATACCGACGCAGTTTGTCCGGCGCCCACCCTCCCGGAACCAGGAGCATCGCGTAGTCCTGGGGGTTCGCCGTCTTGAAGCTGTGGGTGCTGGCAGCAGGGACGCCGTACTTACCCAGGTAGGTCACATCCGGTTCTTCCCCGAGGATGTGCACTGAATGTCCCGCTTCCTGCAGGCGCAGCGCCGGATACCAGAACTCCAGGTCTTCGAAATCGTTGTGAATCAGACTTGCAACAGTCATATCAAGCTCCTTTTCCGATCTCACCATAGTACTACCGCATCGGTGATATAGCGAGTCCTCTTGCCTTGGTGGAGGTAAATTTGTCACGATACCGACCCCATGGAACGGTATGCGGCGCTGGTCTCCGGCGGTGTTGACAGCTCATTGGCCCTTCATCAGCTTCTTGCCCGCCGCAAAAACGGCAGCGTTGCCGATGTGACGGCGTACTATCTCAAGATCTGGCTGGAGGACGAGTTGTCTTTCCTGGGCAGTTGTCCCTGGGAGGAAGACCTGAGCTACGCCCGCAGCGTGTGCGATGATCTGGGAGTACCCCTGGAAGTGATCCCGCTGCAGGAAGAGTATTACCAGCGGGTGGTGAGCTACACCCTCGCGGAGCTCCGTGCCGGCAGGACGCCGTCTCCGGACATCTTCTGCAACCAGCGGATAAAGTTTGGAGCGTTTCTGGAGGCGGTCCATGACGAATCCTGGGCGGGGCAGCGGGTTACCGTGGTGACCGGGCACTACGCTCGCACCGCCACTGGAGACGACGGGTTGACCAGGCTGTACATGGCTCCGGACGCGGTGAAGGACCAGACCTATTTTCTCTCGCACCTGGGCCAGGAACAGGTGCAGCAGGCACTCTTTCCCCTGGGATCGATGACCAAACGGGAGGTCCGGCAGCACGCGGCAGACCTGGAGCTGGCCACCCGGGATCGCCCGGACAGCCAGGGGATCTGCTTTCTGGG
>SKHA01000253.1 GCA_007117185.1 Spirochaeta sp.
ATCACAAGGGCACCGAAATCGGTCTCCTCCCGGAGCTTGTTCACACCCCGGGCGACGATCTTCAGCGCGTCGATGTCCAGACCGCTGTCGGTCTCATCAAGGATGGAAAACTGCGGCTCCAGCATGAGCATCTGAAGGATCTCCATCCGCTTCTTTTCACCGCCGGAAAAGCCTTCATTGAGGTAGCGGTTGATGAAGTGCTGTTCGATCTCCATAAAGGAGACATTTTCCCGCAGTCGTTTGACGAAGGTTTTCTTCCGGGCTTCGTCCCCCTCGAAGCGGATCTCTGAAGCGCGCTTGAGAAAGCGGCCCACAGTGACACCGGGGATTTCTACCGGGTACTGAAACGCGAGAAACAGCCCCAACTGGGCCCGTTCATGGGTCTCCATCTCCAGAATGTTCTCGCCGTCCACAAGAATCTCACCACCGGTGACCTCGTAGGTCTCGTTACCAAAGATGACATTGGAGAGGGTTGACTTGCCGGAGCCGTTGGGCCCCATGAGGGCGTGAACTTCGCCGCTGTTGAGGGTGAGGTCTACCCCTTTCAATATCTCCGTATCGCCAATCCTGGCTTGCAGGTTCTTAATCTCGATCTTCATTGTTTCTCCTCCGTGCCTGTTGCTCAGATGGGGTATCCCAGATCCAGCCTCGCTTCTTCGCTCATGAACTCGATACTCCACGGCGGGTTCCAGACGAGGTTGGTGACCACATCCTTTATCTCGTGGTCCTCCCGGACGACGGTCAGGATGTCGTTGTTGATGGAGTCGCCCAGGGGACACCCTGGCGACGTCAGAGTGAAGTCGATCTCAACCTCGTCCTCACGGACATCAACGCGGTATATGAGTCCCACGTCTACGATGTTGATACCGATCTCAGGATCGATAACCTTCTTGAGGGATTCCAGTATGTCAGTCTTACTAACCATGTTCATTATTCCTAACTCTGACGATAAGGTAATGAATCTGCGCCGCTTCATCAACCGGTTTTCCCCGTTTTATTAAGAATTGTTCTTAATAATTCAGCCGATCTCAGAGATGCAGCCAGAGTCTTTTGGAAGTATACTGAGAGTGATGATAAAGAGGAAACCCGTGTGAGCCACATGCTCGTGTTGAGCCACCCGGACCCAGCCAGCCTCAATCACGCCATCGCCAGCCGGATCAGCACGGTCTTCGGCGAGGAGGGGCGGCCGTTGTGGATCCATGACCTGTATGCCGAGCATTTTGAGCCGGTCATGGAAAACGAGGAGCTGCTGCGTCGCTTCAGTTTTGACGACTTGTACACTCACCACGTTCAGCACCTCCGGGAGGCAACAGGGATCATTCTGGTCTATCCCGACTGGTGGGGGATGCCCCCCGCAATTTTGAAGGGGTGGATCGACCGCATGCTGCGGCCGGGGCTGGCTTTCGATTTCGTTGGCCAGGAATTTCTCCGCAAAGAAAAGGTGCCGCTGCTGAGCGGGAAGAAGGTGCTGGTCATCTCCACCACCAACGAGACAAATCCTCTGAGTCAGGAGGCGATGTGTCACCTCTGGCGGGAGCGGGTCTTTGGGTATGTGGGGATCGAGGATGTCACCTTCAGGATCTTGTACGGCGTGCGCGAAGCGACCCGGCGGCAACGCCGACGCTGGTTGACCGATCTGGACGAGCTGCTGCGGCGCTGGATGTGAGGGCTACTGGAATCGTCGGAGGATCGCCATGCAGGAACCGAGGTAGCTGCTGCCGAACAGATTCAGGTGGTTGAGCAGGTGGTATAGATTGTAGATGTCCCGGCGCTCGGCGTAGCCCGGTTCGAGGGGCCAGTATTCGTGGTACCCCCTGTAGAACCCCTCTCCAAACCCGCCAAACAGCTCGGTCATCGCCAGATCAGCCTCACGATGACCGTAATAGACCGCTGGATCGATCAGGACAGGGGCGCCGTCAGCACCGACAAGGTAGTTGCCGCTCCAGAGGTCGCCGTGAAGGAGCGACGGTCCACCGTGGTCAGGTACGGGAATCAGCTCCGGTAGGCGCTGGACAAGGCGGGTCAGCTGGGTGTGCATCGCTGCGTCGCCATAGCCCCGATCCCGGGCAAGGGCCATCTGAAACTCCAGGCGATGTACCCCGAAGAACCGGTGCCAGTCACGCTCCAGTGTGTTGCGCTGCTCGGTAGCTCCGATGTGGTTGTGGTTGCTGAACCCGCAGTGGTCGGCCCTGGCGCTGCGGTGAAGCTGCGCCAGGGCCACCCCGAAGGAGTGGTCAAATCCCGCTGCCCGGCGCCCGGTGTCGATGTGCTCCAGGAGGAGGTACCGGGCGCCGCCGTCGGTAAAGAGCGCCAGCGGCCGGGGAACCCGGGGCCCTTCAGCCGCGGCGAGGGCCAGGAGCCCCCGGGCTTCCTCGCGGAAGAGGCCCGCCGGGGCGCGGTCATTGGCTTTCAGGAAAAGGTGCGACCCGTCGCTCAGCTCCAGCACGCTGGTGCGGTTGATACTGCCACCCCCGGCGGGCCGCTCACCACGGACGGTGACCCCCGTTCCCCCCACCGTCGCTACCGCCGCGGCCAGGGTGCGTCCGGGAATCTCCAGTGCATCGATGGCGCCGTCGGAAATCACGGCAGCGTTCCCGCCTCGAGAGCATCCAGAATTACACCGCAGGTCCTTTCCACGATCCGGTATACCTCTTCAAATCCCTGAGGCCCCCCGTAATACGGGTCAGGGACATCCCGCCCTGCTGTATTCTCCGGTCCCGAGGCATCAGGATCAAACTCGCGAAACAGGTGCACCCGGGCCCGCCACCCATCATTCGGCTGGCCCCGCCGGGAGATCTCCCGCAGATGCCCCCGGTCCATGGCAAAGACCAGATCGTACCGTTTCAGGTCTTCCGTCTGAAACTGACGGGCCCGGTGCGAGAAGGTCCAGCCGTGATTCCGCGCGGTCCCGCGCATCCGCCGATCCGCTTCGTCACCCACGTGATAGCTGTCCGTCCCGGACGATTCCACCTCGATGAGGGTGGCTACTCCACGCTCCTGCGCCTGCTTCTCCAGCATGCGGTGAGCCAGGGGGCTGCGGCAGATATTTCCGCTGCACACAAACATGATCCGCACCGGCTTCGTCTGTTCAGACATTCGGAGCGTGCTCCAGCAGGTACGTTTCCGCCTCGGCGTTCCACAGACCGTTATGACGCCCGCAGATTTCACCCAAAGCACGGTAGAACGGGTCGCTCTCGCCACGGCTGGCGAAGTCATCGATCGCCACCAGCGGCAGGTTCTTGTTGGTGTAGATGAGCTTCTTGCCGCCGGGAATCTTGGGCAGGTTCAGGGTGGTTTCAACCACCGCGTTGAGCCCTCCCACATGGGTGATCATCGCGGCGGGGTTGATGATTCCCCGTCCCATTAGGTCCAGAGCTTCCCGCATATCGTCGGTGTTGCCCCCGGAGGTTCCCACCAGGTGGTGCGCGGCGTAATGCACGTCGTAGAAGTTCAGCTCAGCGGCAAACTCCGGGTTTGTGGGGCCCGCAAAAAAGTTCAGACACCCGTCCCGCCCGAGAATGTGATCCCCCTGCTCCACCACGCCGCGGACGGGGGCAAAAACGAAGACGTCATCGTAGCCCTCTCCACCGGTCAACTGCATGAGCTCCTTGACGGCGTCAGCGTCGCCCCCGGTATTCAGATAATGCAGCTCCACGCCGTTCTGCCGGGCGTCTTCCACGGTGTAGATTGACGCTGCACGATCGAGGCGCGCCTGGTCGATATCGGTTACCACCAGAAGCGCGGGGCGTCTGGGGTTGTGGATCGCGTAGTCGATTGCCCCCAGCCCCATCGGTCCCACCCCGGCGAGGATCGCCATCCGGCCTCCCTCGACGATCCCCATGATGTGATCGTAGGTTCCCTGTTTTATGTGGTAGTTGGCGTGAAACGCTCCGGCCACACAGGAGACCGGCTCGGCGAGGGACCCCATGAAGTACGCATCGCCCTTGTACTCCAGGAGGCAGTCCATCTCCATCACTTCCGCGGGAATAACCACATAGGTCGCGTCGCCGCCGATGTGATGGTATGAGTAGCCCGGGGCATCAAGGCTTCCCTTGTAGTTCAGCGCCGGCTGAATGGAAAAGCGCATACCCGGGGTGAAGGCGTCCTTCCAGCGACTGCCGACCTCCACGATCTCCCCACAGAACTCGTGGCCGATCATCACCGGGTTTACGGCGATATCGTTGGGCACACGCTTGTGGTCGCTGCCCTGCTCCGCCGCCTTGTACGAGGACATGCAGATGCTGTCGGAGATCACGTGGGCCAGGATCTCACCGGGGCCGATCGGGGGGAGTTGGAACTCTTCCAGGCGCAGGTCCTTTTTCCCGTACATCCGTACTGCTTTGGTATTCATTTCTTATTGTCCACCTTTCTCTTACGTTATGCTTTTCTTCAAATTACCATAACCGCAAAAAAAGAAAAAGCCCGGCAGAAGAACTGACGGGCTTGTCCGGCTGGGAGGCTCCGTCAGAACCGGAGCAGTACCGCCTGACCCCGAGCGGAGTCGGTCAC
>SKHA01000320.1 GCA_007117185.1 Spirochaeta sp.
CACTGGAACCGAGGGTGCCCACCCGCTCACCCTGTCTGACCTGCTGCCCGGTACGTACGAACACCTGATGCATGTGGGCATACTTGGTGTAGAACCCCCAGCGGTGACGGAGCACGATGAAGTTTCCGTATCCCGGGTCAAACCCCAGGTCCACCACCGTTCCGTCCGCCGCAGCCACCAGGGGCAACCCCACGGGCCCGGCGATATCAAAACCTTTATGCATGTACCACTGTCCGGTAAAGGGGTGCACGTTGGGGCCGTACTCCATCGTCACGATTCCCAGGCCGTTTTCCACCGGCCAGAAATGTGGGACGTCCCGCAGGTAGCTTTGTTTACTCTCAAACAGCCCCCGAATCTCTCCCAGGGTATCCACCGACCCCTCGATGGCTGTCAGCAACCGTTGGAGTTCCGTCAGCTCCTCGATAGCCTCGACGGTGTCCCGGGTCTCACCGCGGTCCTGAAAGTAGTCACCCAACTGCAGCCGATTCAGTGAAGCCGGTGTTCCCCGCTGCATGCTCAACGGCGCAAACCCCGCGAAGGTGTTGTCCAACTCCTCGTTGAGGGGGCGAGCCACCTGAACAACCGTCTGGAGTTCGGAAATGATCTGGTCAAGATTTGCCTGGAGCATCCGCAGCTCGTCTCCCTGCCGGGCTATGATCTCCGGCGCGGCGGCGCGAACCCGCAGCAGGTAGACAGACCCTCCGATGAGGGTAGCGGAAAAGGCGGCAAAAAAGAGAAGAACCACCGTACTGACGCGAAAGCTGAACCCTTCAGCGGTACTCTCGGGGACCACCTTCACCGTCATATGCTGGGTGAGGATTCCGGTGATTGCACGCCTGAGGCGGAGGAAGTAATCTTTCATGCGTCGATTGCCGTACGTTTCTCCATAATAAGTCGGGTACGCCCTCTCGTCAATGAGTATCGTCTCCCTGAGTATCGGTTACCCGGCGGCAATGTATAAGACCGCCTGCTGGTTGCGGCTGTCTGCGTGAAGGATCATCTCCGTGGAGGGCTCGATCACCCGGAGTACCCCCTCCCATTGTTCGGAGTGGTCAGGAACATACCTGGCCAGATGGTTTTCCGCTGCCAGAAGCAGATCCTCCCTGATCAGGTTCTCCGGACCTGCACCGCGAAAAGAGAGATACAGCAGATCCCGCTCCACCATCTCGTTGAAGAAGTGGGTGCCCAGGGACATGTCCGCTACCAGAGAACTGTGGAGGCGGTCCATCTCGCACAGGACCTGGGCGCTGCCGATGTCCTGAAGCGTAACCGGTACTCCCAGAGAGGGCGTGCTGGTGCCCCAGCGCCCGGGACCGAGGAGCATCGTCTCGGCGGCAGCGACGGAGGTAACCCGGCGAATCACCCCCGCCAGAGCACGACGGTCCCGCTCGGTGAGAGCAGAGTAACTCTCGGGGTGAACGTACAGGATCCGTTTTATGGGAATGACCCTGCTGTGGCCGATCACCCCGCCATGGAGGCGCATCACCACCTGTTCGGAGGCGATCTCGGGCAACCGGGCGGTCCGATGGTGCACTCCCTTGATCTGCAGGGGGCGGCACTGAACGACGTTGATGCGGTAGGCGTGGTCCTCCCGGAGGTTGACGGTGAACTCCACGTCCACATCCGTACCATAGGCACCCCGCAGGGTGGTGAGAAGTTCCCGCATGTCGCTGACCAGGGTGCTTTCCAGCAGCAGCGGGTCGAAGGTGAGAACCCACGCTGCCGCAGGGTCCAGGTCGCGCCGCCGGGCAAGTTCCCGGTCCCGAACAGCTACTGCTGCTACCGGAAGGGATGGTGCGTCCCGGACGAGGTCCATGAAGTAGACGCTCCGCTCCCGGCCCTGCTGCAGATCAAGCACGTCCACCCGGCGCTGGGCGTACTGCCGCTTGTCCTCGGTGGAGGATTCCGGGCGGCGCTGCGGCGCGTTCAGGGCGACGATTCGGGTGTAGTCATCGTCGGAACGGTCCACCGCCCGGGTCCCAAGCCCGAAGACCAGCCGCATCAGCCCCGCTGCCGGGTCGATTGAGGGGTGCCACGTATAGGGGTTGAAGGAGAACGCCACCCCTGCCAGGTGGGGCAGAAACCATCGCCCGCGGTAGTGACCACCGTCGCCGCTCTTCTTCCCGTCCCGGGAGGCAACGGGAGACCCTGATACGCGCTGAACCAGCAGCGCCATCTGCTCATCCCGATCCAGAATGCCCCTGGCCTGACGGTAACGCAGCGCCTCGTCGCTGATCGTGCTGGCGTAGATCCGGCGTACCGCGTCCAGGAACTCCTGCAACCGCTCCTGGCGATTCCCCTGCATCGTGCAGAAGACACTCTCGTACTTTCCGGCGAAGGCGTTGCCGAAGTTGTCCTCCAGCAGGCTGGAGGAGCGCACGATTACCGGGGAGGTTCCGTAGTAATCCAGCATGTCCCTGAAGCGGTCCATGATGTACTCCGGGAAGTGTCCCTGGAGGATCCGCTCTCGTACCGCCTCGTTGCCCTCAAGAAACGTGAGGTCGTCTTTCTGGCGCTGTCGTTCCCACCAGCAGTTGTTGATCACCAGGAAGGTGTAGTAGACGTCGGAAGCGACAAAGAAGGAGTCGTGGGTCTCCAGCAGCTCCCGCCAGCGCGGGTTCTGGTGACGCAGAATTGCCCGGGAGAGGAGCATTCCCACGGACTTGCCGCCGATGAATCCGGTGCCGACCATCCGCTTCCACACCGCGATCAGCTCTTCCACCGAGAGATACCTTCGGGCCAGCTCCAGAATCGGTTCATCCCGGGAGATGATCAACTTCAGCAGGCGGTCTTTCCGTCGTCGTTTTTCCGAGGGGGTCCGGTCCAGCCCGGGCTGTTCCGCCTCCAGAAAGACCCGATCCCAGACGCCGACCATGCGGTAGCTGGCGCTGCGCAGCCCCGGCCAGGGAACGGTGTTCAGCACCGGGACGATCGCCGCGCTCTCGGTGACCGGGGTAAAGGAATCACGGCGGTCCCAGCGGAAGAGGGTGAAGTTCGCCTCTTCGTTGCGCCCGTCGGTCTTTACCGGTTGGACGTACAGCTGTTCTTCGTGGCGATACACGTCCACCAGAATCTGGGTTGTCTCGGTGATCGGCTCCACCGCGTGGTACGAGTGGAGGTGCCGATACAGGGCGAAGTAGGCCACGCTGCCGGTGCGCAACACCAGCGGGCAGGTGAGCTGGAAGAAGTTTCCAATCATCCGGTCCGAGTAATAGCGTCCGCTCAGATCGGAGAGAGAATCCATCACCAGGACCGCCTCCTCACCGAGGGAGACGATGTGCTGGTGGGCGGTGGTTATAAAATGCTCGAACCCGAGGTCGATGGGCAGGTTTCGTGTCTCCACTGACCACTGCCGACACTCCTCTTCGCTGAACAGGGGCGGGTGGTCCGCAAAGCGAAGGTACACCGGTTTGACCACTGTCACGGCGCTGCGGTGCACCTCCGCCACCAGTTCGTGGCAGAAGACTTTGTAGTCTTCAAGATCGTCGATCCTGAAGACCACGTTGTCCCCCCGTTGCAGCCCGTCAAAGAGATGGTCGAATCCGGGCAGTCCGGTAGAAGTCAGTGATGCCATGTTCAGCGTCTGCTAATGGTGGGGTGTTTCCGGATGATCCAGGCAGGCGATATGGGCTTCCCCGCAGACCTCGCAGGTGGTCACCTGGTGGTGCTGCAGGAACTCCTGCCAGTGGGTCATCTGATTGGGGGTGAGGGTCCCCGCGCCGTGACAGAGAGGACACTCCATCTCCAGCGCCTGCAGTACCGCCTGACGGATGAATTCGGAACGATTGGGGATCGCCCGCAGCTGCTCCGCCAGTGCATAGTCCACCTTGAAGGTGATCACCTCGTCTTTATGATTCATCGCGACAACATTGTAGCGCTGCTGCGGCGATGGGTCAAACTCACAGCCCGGCCTGCAGCGCCTGCATCGCCCGCATGATCGCCAGCCGGGTGCCGAGCCACGCGCCGAACTCCGGTACGAAGCGGTCTTCCAGCGAATCCGGCGCGAACCCCACGAATACCTTGTCGCCGATGACGGTGCGGGGAACCCCCCGAGGCTCAGTCTCGTACAGGCTCATCACCTGGTGATAGTAGTCCCGCCGCGGCTGGTCGCCGCTGTTGACCACCTCCAGGTTGTGGATTTCCAGGTCCGGGAAGCGGTCTTCCACCTCGCTCATCCACTGCATCAGGCGGTGGCAGTGAGGACAGGTGCTGCTGTAAAACACCAGAATCGTCCGCGCCGGGTCCACCGAAATTCCCTCGGGAGCGGGCAGCTGCGCCAGAGCGCCGGCCGGTGACGCCGGGACGGAGAGGGTTGTTGCTGCCAGCAGGAGGATAAAGATGACAAACCGAGTCTGCTTTTTCATTCCCGAAAGATACTCGCCCCCCTCCTGGAGGGCAATACCCGCCCCGGGAGGGTTGATAAGGGGTAAAATTAGTATTTGTCAAGGAAAAGTTTTGCTATTTTTCGTGATTGTGGTATATTCTCAGCATGACAACGAATCAGACCACCACAACGACCAGAACCGCAATCACCAGCCGGGCAGCCCAGCTCCAGGCGATGCTGCAGCACACCGGACTGGATATCCAGAATCCCGAAGAATGGGAGACCCTGGTCTCCCACGTGGAGGTACACAAGTACCTCATCAACGGTACCATCGGCTGGACCATCCGCTGGGAGGACGCGGTGTTCTCCTGGTACGAGAACGTCTACTCACCCCTGATCAGGGCCATTGCCTCCTGGGAGGTGAAGAATGCCTTTTCCGGGCTCACCCCCTGGCAGTTGTACAACGCCGTCTCCGGCCACTGGTACTATCTGCTTGAACGGGACGACTCCATCGACGCGGAGACGGCAGCCCTGGATTTTGCCGCCCACTACGGGCACGGTCTGGCGGCGTGGTTCTCCCGGTTTCTTACCGGATCAGCAGGATAATTCCCGCCAGGACAGAGACGATCACTGCGTCCATGCCCGGACGGATACGCCCGGGGGTGGTCACGAATTGCCAGAAGCGGGGTATCCGTGAGAGCGCCACCATCGCTGCGGCGACTCCCAGGATGATGAGGAACTCCACCGTCGCCGCTGGGCTGACCAGGTGAAGGTGTTGCCCTCCGTGCCACAGTATCGCTGCGGCCAGCGCTGCCAGAGCGGCGGTGGTGGTCATCGGCGCTCCCGAGAAGCGGGGGCGCCCGTTCCCGTATACCAGCAGCAGCCTCATCGTGGCCGTCACTGTCCCCAACGCGGCGATCCGCAGCGCCAGATACGCCGCCGGTGAAGAGTAGAGGGCGGCGCCGATCAGTTGCTTCCCGGCGAATCCGCTGAAACCGGGAGCTCCCGCCACCGCCAGCGCGCCGATCAGCAGCACGGGACCCTCGATCCAGGGGTACCCGTCCCGGCGGTTGACCCGGCCAATCTCCGACAACTGATGGCTCCCGGCGCGGGACACCGCCGCTCCGATCACCAGAAAGAGGGTGCTCTTGAACAGGGCGTGCCCCACCGCGTGGTAGAGCATCGCCTCCCGGGCTCCCACCGCCAGGGCGGTTACCAGATATCCCATCTGCGAGATCGAGCTGAACGCCAGGACCCGCTTGGCATCCGACTCCAGCGCTGCCGCAAACGCTCCGGCCACCGCGGAGAGTGCTCCCAGAACCAGAAGGGTCTCCAGCAGCTGCGGCGCCGCCACCCGGACGATGGTAGAGATGCGCCACAGCGCCACCAGCGCCGACTTCAGCATCAACCCGGAGAGCAACGCCGAGACAGGAGCCGGTGCCTCTCCGTGGGCAGCCGGGAGCCACCCGTGGAAGGGAAGGATCGCGCCCCGGGTTGCCACCGCCGCGAGCATGCACCCCAGCCCCACCGTTGTCCCCCGGGTCACCTCGCTCCCTGCAAGGATCGGTATGATCCGGTGAATGGCCAGTTCTCCGGTAGACCGGTATACCAGAAGCAGTCCGATGAGATAAAAGGCAATGGAGACCGTTCCCACCACCAGATAGCGCAGCGCCGCGTAAAGCGCCGGACCGCGTCGCTCCCAGGCGATCAGAATGACCGCCCCCAGCGAGAGGGCCTCGAAGAACACAAAGAGGTTGAACAGGTCTCCCGAGAGGATCACCCCGGTCATCGCGGCTACCGTTATCGCCGCCACCCCGGCGAAGACAGAGCCGAACTGCCGTTGCCCCGCCGCGGTGAGGAGGATCAGAAACGCAACGATCAGCACCACCGGCCCAAGGACGACCCCGGCGGTATCCATCACGATGACGATCCCCGCCCGCTCGGACCAGCCGCCGGCGACCTGGATCACCGTCCCGGGAGCGGAGCTCAGAGCGTGGGCGGAAGCCTGCGCTGCGTTCAACCCCATCACCACCGCAGCGGCGAAGATTGCCGTGAGCACCACCGCCCAGGCCACCCGGCGCCAGTGAACGATGGAGACGATCAGGGCGATCGTTCCCCCGGCCAGGGGTAACAGCACCGGTGTCAGCATGTCCACAGTCACACCACCATCGCCAGGACAACAGCACCCAGGAGGATCGCTGTCAGAGATGAGTCCAGACCCAGACGGACACCGCTGAGGCCGCCGGCCAGAGATTTTCCCGGGGAGGAGACAAGCAGACGGAAGAGCACCGCCCCAATGGCCAGGGTTGCCAGGGCGTTACCACCTTTGGCGACGGTAAACAACCCGGCATGAATCCCGCCGGCTACCCCGATGAGGATCGTGATCGCCCCGGGGATTGCCATCCCGGCCAGGGTGAGCGGGGCCAACCGGTTGCTGGAGGGTGGTGTGGTGGTGGCCGCTGCCGGTTCAACCACCCGGGGAAAGAACGCTGTTCCCAGCTTGATGAAACTGGCGGCGGTACCCACCGAGACCAGCTGGACCAGAAGCTGCAGGAATGGAACGGACCGTACCGACGTGGTGATCAGCCCCTTGCCGACAAAGCCGCTTAACCCCGGGACCCCGGCGATGGCCCCCGCACCGATGAGAAAAAACGCCTGTTCCCACCGTCCCGGCTCTTTCCCGGCTGGGGCGGTACGCAGTTCGTAGATGTCCGCGGTGCCCCGTCGGGTGGCCAGGACCCCCACAACGAGGAAGAGCAGGCTCTTGAACGCGGCGTGGGAGGCGGCGTGAACCAGTGCCCCGGTGCCGCCGATGCCCACAAGGATCAGCCCCATCTGCGACACCGAGTGGAACGCCAGCAGCCGCTTGGCGCTGCGCTGTGCCAGCGCCAGGATAACCCCCAGCAGCGCCGAGACCGCTCCCATCGCCATCAGAATCGGCACCAGCGAGGTCATCGCCGGGGCAAATGCCAGGTAGACGCGATAGAGCGCCAGAAACGCTGCCTTCAGGACCAGCCCCGACAAGAGCGCCGAGACGGGGTGGGGTGCCTCGCTGTGAGCGTCGGGCAACCACACGTGAAAGGGGACGCTGGCCACCCGGGTTGTCAGCCCGGTGACGATCAGCGCCAGCGCAATCGGCACCGCCCGCCCCGCTGGCGGGGTTGCCATAAGCGCCTGGGCTACCCGGGAAATCCCCAGTTCCCCGGTCTGGCGATAGAGGATCAGCAGGCCTACAAGGTACAGGGCGATCGTCACAGTGGAGATCACCAGATACCGCAGCGCCGCGATCATGCTGCGGGGGGTGCGCCGGTAGGCAACCAGGACCACCGCCCCCAGAGAAACTACCTCAAGGGAAACAAAGAGGTTGAACAGATCTTCTGCGAGAATGGTGGCGGCCAGGCCGGAGACGACGATACCATAGACAACAAAAAAAACGGTGGTGCGGACCATTCCCTCCGGCGGGGACCCCGCGGCGTACACATGGATCGCCAGAGCAACCGCCAGAACCACCAGCAGAACCAGCGCGGTTGCGGGGCCGATCATCACCGTGATCCCGGTGGTAACGGACCACCCACCCACCACCTCCCTCACCGTTCCGTGCACCCCGGTGTACGCCGCGATCCACCCGGCGAAAATCGTCTGCGCTGCCAGTGAGATTCCACTGATCCACAGTACCCCCTGCCGGGAACCCCTCAGCCCTGCCAGGAGAGCCCCGGCGCTGCCGGCCAGGGGCAGCACCACCAGCAGCGAGAGCAGCGGCAGATCAGTGACGCCGTTCATTGAGAATCCTCTCGATCTCGTCCACGTCGGTTGTGCCTGTCGCGTCGTAGAGGCGCTGGATCAGCACCAGCAGCAGCGCCGTGACGCACACCCCTACAACAATTGCGGTAAGCATCAGCGCCTGAACCAGGGGATCCACCGCCGCTTCATCACCCCGGAAGAGGATCGGCGCGCTGTCACCGGCGCTGCTGCCCAGGAGGATAAAAAAGAGCACCAGGGCGCTGTTGAGGATGTTCAGGGCGATCACCTTGCCAACGGCCCGGCGGTTGGTGAAGATGCCCCCCAGCCCCACCAGGAAGATCGCTCCCGCCAGGTACCAGCGCAGCCCCTCCGGCAAAAAACTCATGGTCGCCTCCGATCGTCCTCAAACAGGGTCAGGACCAGCAGGGTCACGCCGCTGCCAACTTTCAGACCGATCATGAGGTTGATCGCGAAGAGAAACTGTCGGGACGAATCCGTTCCCGAGGGGTAGGCGAAGAGTCGGCCCTGCAGGATCAGCCCCGACGTGGCGAGGGCCAGGACCATGGCGAACGCCAGCGCTTCCGCCAGGTGCAGCGCCTTTACCGGAAAGAGCCGCTCCACGTCGAAGATGTCCCGACCCAGGGCAAGGAGGATCACCGCCGAGGCGATCACCACTCCGCCCTGAAACCCCCCTCCGGGGGACCGGTGTGCGTACGCGATCAGGTACAATCCGAAGAGCATCACGAAGGGCGCAAGCTTGCGGGATATCACGTCCATCAGGCCGGTGCGATTCTTCATGTGTGCTCCTTCCCGGCAAAGAAACTGACTCCCGTCACCGCCAGAAGGAGCACCACCGCCTCTCCCATGGTGTCGTAGGCGCGATACCCCAGATAGATCGCGCTGACCACGTTGATCGCACCCGTTGCGGTGGCACTTTCGCTGAGATACTCCTGGCGTGCTGCCGACTCGGCGGGCTCATCCCGGGGAATCAGAGGAAGCAACAGGAAACCCAGCAGCAGTACCGATACCAGGGCCAGGGTCGTACGCAGAACGCGATGGTGGGTTTTCATTGCGGGCTCCCCTGGTCGCTCTTCCCGCGGGTATGCCGCAGGACCCAGACAAAGATCAGCGTCGTTACCCCGGCGCCGACAGCCGCCTCGGTGAGGGCCACGTCCGGCGCGTCCAGCAGGTAAAACAGGAGGGTGCTCACCAGGCTGAACAGCGCCAGCGCCAGGACCCCGGTAAGCTCCACCCGGGCGGTAACGGAAAGGATTGCGATGACCAGCTGAATGATCAGCAGAACTTCTATCATGGCTTCCTCCGCCAGCGGACCGGTCTGCGCCAGGGCATCTGTTCCTCCCGCCAGGCGTACCGCCCGATGATATGGGACGCCGTGGGGCTGGAGATGAGAAAGAAGAAGAGCAGCACCAGCAGGCGCCCGGTGAGGGGGCCTGGTTCCACCCAGAACAGCGCCCCCAGCAGAATGGAGATCACCGCGGTGCTGCCGCTGAGCCCGCCGGCCTGCAGCCGGGTGTACAGGTCAGGCATGATCAGCAGACCAACCGACCCGACGATTACGAAGAAGATCGCCAGGCCGAAGAAGAACCACGCCAGGTAGAACGCGATCATGATGACACCTTTCCGGAGCTGACGTAGCGGGTGATCGCCAGCACCCCGATGAAGCCAAAGATGTCGTACACCAGCGCCACGTCCAGGTAGAACGTGAGCCGTTCCCGCAGGGCGATAAGTACCAGCAGCGCCAGAACCTGGGACGACGCCACCGTGAGGGCCACCATGCGGTCGGCCACAGTGGGTCCGATGACCACCCGGATCATCGAGATCGCGGTGGCGGCGGTGAATACGATGATGAGCAGCCGTATCGGGTCCATCCGCTTACCCCCAGAGTTTGCGCAGCGCCGGCTCCATCCAGCCGGTGATCAGTTTGCCTGCGTAGCGGCTGTGGCTGGTTGAAGCGTCCAGCCAGTGCACGATCAGGTGGTCCTCGTTCATCTCCAGGGTCACCGTACCGGGGGTGACCGTTATGGACGTCGCCAGGGCCGCCCGGGCGATGTCGCTGCGCAGGCGGGTGCGAAAATGGACCACCCGGGGCTGGTAGCGACCACTCAGAATCAACCAGGCGACGGCGAAGCTGGACTGGTAGATCTTCCACAACAGCAGCGCCAGGTATGCCACTGCCCAGTGCAGCCGGGGGACCAGACTCTTCCAGGATGCTTCAGACTCCACGATGAAGGAATCAAAGGTGAGTAGCGCCACCACCCCGGCGAAGGCCACCCCCATCAGGACGGACTCCAGGGATACACTTCCGGTGAAGAGAATCCACCCCGCCATCAGGTAGACGGTGGTGATCAGCACCCGGACTATTGCCCACTTGGTTGCGCTGGTCATTCCTGGTGTTCGCGGATCAGATCCAGGACCTGTTCGGGCCGTTCAACGGTCAGCAGCGCTTCACGGAGTCTGGAGTCGTGGAGAATGCGCGCCAGTTTGCTCAGGGTGCGCAGGTGTTCGCTCACCGCACCTTCCGGGGCAAGGAGGAGAAAACACAGGTGAACAGGGATCCCATCGGGGGTGGAGAACCCCCCGGGCTTGCGCGTCTGGATAAAGGCCATGGCGGGGCCCTCTACCAGAGCGGAGAGTTTGTGCGGTATCGCTACTCCGTCCCCGACGGCGGTACTGGTCTCGCTGTCCCGCTTGAGAATCTCCCGGACCAGCAGCTCCGGCTGCCGGATCGGGTGGGCTCGTCCGGCCAGCGTCACCAGGTGCTCAATGATCTGTTGTTTTCGCCGCTTGGGGTACCCCAGCTCAATGGAATCCGGGTGCAGGAGATCCGTCAGCATTTACCCCTCCTCTTTCAGGGTTTGGGTCACCATCCCGATGGCGTGATCCACCGGCACGGTAAAGAAGATCCCCGTGCCGGGGGCGGTGAGCCCCCCCACGGCGCGGTCCAGCAGCGACTGCAGCCGGGGAATCAGCGTCTCATCGTCGATCACCGAGATGATCGTCTTGTTGTACGGTTTGTTGCCCTTCATGAACTGGCGGAACTCGGAGAACAGCGGTACCTCGTAGGTGAGAAACCGCCCCATTCCTTCAGAGTCCAGAATGGTTGCCCCGGATACCCCCGCTTCCACATAGGACTCCAGGACCTGTTCCAGCAGGTCTTCGTTGTTCAGAATAAATACAACCAGTTTCACTGATTGTCAGTATACTGTACCGGCGTCGATTTCTGCTACAATCGTCGGATGGTGGATACGCGGATTCGAGCCGCCCTGGCAGGAACCCTTCTGGTGATGCTGCTCTTCGGGGGCACCCTGGGGTTTGTGGTTATCGAAGGGTGGACCGTCACCGAGAGCGTCTATATGACCCTCATCACCCTGACCACGGTAGGATTCGCCGAGGTGCAGCCTCTCTCGCCAGCGGGGCGGCACTTCATGATTGTGTATCTGATCGTCGGGGTGGCTACGGTGGGTTTCTCCGTGAGCACCCTGATAAACTATCTCTTTGAGGGCCAGGTGGTGCACTCCATGCGCCGCCGGAAACGGGAGCGTGCCATGCGCAGGATGAAGAACCATTACATCGTCTGTGGTGCCGGTGATATCGGTCGTGAAGTGGCCCACGAGTTTCGCCGCAGCGGTACACCCCACGTGGTGGTGGAACGGGACCCGGACCACTCTGAGTTGGCTGACGACAGCGAGACGGTGTTCGTGACGGGAGACGCCTCGGAGGAGGCGGTTCTTCAGGAGGCGCGAATCACCGAAGCCCGGGGTCTGATCGCGGTCCTGCCCTCGGACGCCGACAACGTCTTCGTCACCCTGACAGCTCGGCAACTTAACCCGGAACTGCTCATTGTCGCCAAGGGAACCGACGAGTCGGCGTCGGTGAAACTCACCCGCGCCGGAGCCACCCGGGTCATTACCCCGTCCCTCATCGCCGGACGGCGGATCGCCGCGTCGATGCTGCGTCCCTCGGTGGTTAACTTCCTTGATGTGGTTGTCGGTGATTCCCGGCAGGATATGCGCATCGAGGAGTTTCAGATCTCTCCCTCGTCATCCCTGGCGGGGCACACCCTCCGGGACGTCAATCTGGGTCAGCATACCGGCGCGATCGTGATGGCTATCACCGACACGTACGGAAACACCCGGGTGGACACCACCCAGGCGGTGCTCTCGACGGTACGCCTTGAGGCGGGAGATCGTCTGATCGTTCTCGGACGGGATGCGCAGTTGAAACAGCTGGAGGAGTTTCTCAACAGATGAGTGCAACCAAGATGGATCTGGACCAGCGTGATTGGGATATTATCGAGCTGCTGCGGGCGGGCACCATCTCCAACAGCGCCGTGGCCAAGGAGCTGGGCGTTTCCGAGGGGATGATCCGGGCGCGGATCAAGCGCCTGCGGGAACTGGGAATCCTCTCCCTGCGGGGGTTGATCAACCCGGAGATCCTGGCCAACAGGCAGATCGTCTGGCTGGGGGTCAATATCATCGAGAGCCGGCGTCTGGACGAGAAAGCTCAGGAGATCTCCGAGCTTAAGGACGTTCTGTCGGTGTCTCTCGTTTCGGGCCGGTTCGACCTGATCGTTGAGTTGCTGCTGGACTCCCACCACGGACTGGTGGATTTTCTCACCCGGGAGCTGGCGGGGATAGAAGGGGTAGGGCGGACCGAGAGCTTTGTGACCCTCAAGACCTACTCCAAATTCGTCTGATCACCTGGCGCAGACGAGACGCCCCGGATCAACCTGGCCAGCTCTGTTCTGTTGCTGACACCGGCTTTGCGGAAGACCCGGTACAGGTGGGTGCGCACCGTAGCCTCGGAAATATGGAGCAACGCGCCAACTTCTCTGTTGCTGAGGCCGTGGGCTACCAGGCGGGCGATCTCGTTCTCCCGGCGAGTCAGCGCGGGAAGATCCATCGGATCTCCCGGCGGCGCAACCACTGTCGGAGGAATCGCCTCCCGGAGGGACGACTCGAAGATGCCCCGGGATATCCGGTATAACAGCATTCCGCCAGCCAGGATGACCACCACGATGGCAACGCCGTTGAGGGCAAGCTGAACCGGCAGCTGCATCGTTGTCGGCGCAGGAAGCAATCCGGTGAGAAAGCCAAATGGAAGCCCGTCCCGGGAGGGTGCTATCTGGGTGAAGTGGGCCCATTCGCTCAGGACGATCGCCAGAACCACCGCTACGGCAATGATTCCGTGAGCGGCTTCTCCGGAACCCTTTCTTACGGTCCGGGTCAACTGCACCAGCGGGTAGACCAGGACCGCAACGGTGGTCCCGATGAACAGGTGAATCGTCATTGAATACGCGGTGACTCCGCCGACAAGAAGCCAGAGCGTAAAGAGGCCCATCAGCGTGACCACGGTAGCGCCGTACCAGCGACCCAGGTCACGAGGCCAGGTGAGCTGCAGCGTCGTCGCCAGAAACCCCACTATCAGGTGACCCGAGAAGTACTCAATCCCCAGATGCAGATGCCAGGGAGTGTCCGGGAGAACCCGCGTCAACAAAAGGCTGCCCAGGGTGGGAACGCGGACCGCCACAGCCAGGAAAAAGAGCCCCAGGATCAGCGGAGCGGGGGATCTGCGACTCCCGGCGGCATACAGCAGCAGGTTGTAGAGAGCAAACGCAACGGCAACACCAAGGAGCAGCAGGTCGTAGGACATGTCTATCAGGTCTTTCGTGAGCAGCTGATCACGTGTACCGATCCGGATGGGGCGCCACATTCCGCCCCGTCGGTGGTGAAAGTTGGAAATCTGCAGCACCAGGTCCACCGTTTCGGGGTAGTCGCTGGCGGCGGAGAGAGGCGCTGTTCTCATGATCAGCCTGGGGACAGTCTGCTCCCTGGACGTTCCGGGGATACCGCTGGCGGCGCGTTCTGTTCCATTGACAAACAGCCGGTACGCCGTGGCCGCCGGTTCGATACGCAGCGCCAGCTCGTGTGGCCCCGCCGGCAAAAGCAGGGTGACTGCAAAGGTGGCGTATCCTGTTCCCCCGGTCCACCCGTAGGGCATCGTCACGATCTCCAGTTCCGACGCACTATCGGGAAGTTCCTCCAGAAGTTGGCCGGGAACCATCCCCCAGGATCCACTGAGCTCCCGAATTCCCTCCCGGGCGGGGTCCCAGCTGCGCAGGTCGATGCCGGGTACAGTTTCAGCTCCGAGCACCGGTAACACGAGAAGGAAGAGTGTCATCACAATCGCAGCCACGGTAAACACCGTAGCGCAACCCCGGCGAAATGGCAATTTGGCAGTGCGCCCGGCGGGACGGGGGTGCCATAAAACGATAACCGTAGAAAAACGTTGACCGCAAACGATAATCGTGTGAATCTTAGTAAATATGTACGGATACAGGAGGATGGTATGAATATTGGGACAGTGAAAGAGATAAAGCGGCACGAGTATCGCGTGGGGCTTACCCCGGCGTGCGTCAAAGCGTACGCAACGGCGGGACATACCGTGTATGTCGAAAAAGATGCCGGTCTGGGGGCAGGGTTCGAAAACGATGAGTACACCGCTGTGGGTGCCCGGTTGTGTGATACCCCGGCGGAGGTATTCGCGAAGAGCGATATGGTGGTGAAAGTCAAGGAACCGCAGAAGTCAGAGTACGAGCTGATGCGGGACGGCCAGATTCTCTATACCTACCTGCACCTGGCCGCCGACGAGGCGCTGACCCGGGTGATGGTACAGCGGGGGGTGAAGGGCGTCGCCTACGAGACGGTGGAACCGGACCACCATACCCTGCCGCTTCTGCGGCCCATGAGCGAGATCGCCGGCCGGCTGAGCGTCCAGGAGGGAGCGCGGTTTCTCGAGCGGCCCCAGGGCGGTCGGGGAGTGCTCCTCGGAGGTGTGCCCAGCGTGGAAAAGGGCAAGGTAGCGATCCTCGGGGGTGGCGTGGTTGGGACCAACGCCGCCAAAATGGCTGTCGGTCTGGGAGCGCAGGTGACGATTCTTGACGTCAACATCGATCGCCTGGGGTATCTGGACGACATCTTCCAGGGGCGACTGAACACCCTCTACAGCAGCCGGGCCAACCTGGAGCACGTCCTGCAGGAGAGCGATCTGCTGATCGGTGCGGTACTCGTTCCCGGTGCCAAGGCCCCCAAGCTGATCACCCGGGAAGACCTGAAACTCATGAAGAAGGGCTCGGTGATCGTTGACGTAGCGGTTGACCAGGGGGGCTGTTTCGAGACCACCCACGCAACAACCCACGACGACCCGGTCTTTGTTATTGAGGACGTGGTTCATTACTGCGTGGCCAACATGCCCGGCGCGGTCTCCCGTACTTCAACCATGGCGCTGACCACCGCAACCCTCCCGTACGGGCTGCAGATCGCCAACCTCGGTCTTGAGGAAGCGGCCAGGCGGAGTCACGCCCTGGCTCGGGGAATCAACACCTACCGCAACAAGGTCACCTATCAGGGTGTCGCCGAGGCGTTCAACATGCAGTACACCCCCGTAGCGGAACTGATTGAGGGAGCAACGACGTAAAAACTGGTGTAGAATAGCAG
>SKHA01000197.1 GCA_007117185.1 Spirochaeta sp.
AGAACGCCACCGTGGAATGGGTCGACGGGAACCTGGGCAGCAAGCGCACCATGAAATACCCGGCGGTATACCTTATGGGCGAGGGCGCCCACGGAGAAGTACTCTCCATCGCCTTTGCCGGCAAAGGGCAGGAGCAGGATTCCGGTGGCAAGATCGTCCACGCTGCAGACAACACCTCCTCAACCATCACCAGCAAGTCCATCAGCAAGGACGGCGGCACCGCCACCTATCGGGGACACATCAAGGTAGAGGAAGGGGTGCATAACGCCCGGAGCAAGGTGGAGTGCGACGCGCTGCTGATAGACGGCGAGAGCACCACCAACACTTACCCGTATATGGACATCAAGAGCGACGACGTGGCCATCGAGCACGAAGCGACGGTGAGCAAGATCAGCGACGACCAGATCTTCTACCTCATGAGCCGGGGCATGTCAGAAGAAGAGGCGGCGGCGATGATCGTCAACGGCTTCCTGGACCCCCTGGTCAAACAGCTGCCCATGGAGTACGCCGTCGAATTGAACCGTCTGATCGAGCTGGAGATGGAGGGGTCTGTTGGATGAGCGTTGCAACATGGAATGACAGCTCCGTGGCAACCCTGGAGAGTTATCTCCAGGGCCTTGAAGAGCCCGGCTGGGTCAGTGAGGTCCGCGCAGCGGCGATGGAACGATTCAGACAGATGGACTGGCCAACCTCCCAGGACGAGGAGTTTCGCAGAAGCGATCTCTCATCCTTCAGCTTTGAGAGCTGGGCGTTTGAAAACGCTCCGCAGCCCAGCGCGGAGGTAGAAAACCCTGCCGGACTTTCCGGAACGATCACCTTCGACGGCTCCAGAGCATTGCGTCGTACCGTAGCTGAAGGACTTGCCGCCAAAGGGGTGGTGCTGCTCAGCTTTCGCGATCTCGCCGCCACTTCCGTCCCTGAGGTGGTGACCACCCAGATCCGTGACGCGATGCTTCGGGGGGTGAAGAACGCCGATAACCGGCTCACCCTCTGGCACTACGTGACCCTCACCCACGGTGCGATCCTGTACGTACCGGAGTTCCTCGAGCTGAAGGACCCCTTCATGATCTCCTTTGAGGAGACCGGTGATAAAGTTCTCCGTTCACCCCAGATCGTGGTGGTTGGTGGCACTGGCTCGCGATTCTCCGTCGTCCATCGCAGTCGCGGCGCTGAAGAAGGAGACGTTCTCTACACCGAAGGTATCGACATCGCCGTGGGTGACAGTGGCCAGGTCAACTACTACCTGCTGCAGAACGTCAATATCGATTCAAGCTATTTCTCCAACGGTCTTGGCACCGTCGGCCGGGACGCCACCCTGAAGATGTACAGCGCCGTTTTCGGGGGGCTCTTCAGCAAATACCGTTTCGACGCCGAGATGGACGGACCCGGCGGTGACGCCTTTCTCGGGGGGGTCTACTTCCCCCACGAGGATCAGCACGTTGACATGCGCACGGTGCAGCGGCACATCGGTCAGAAATCCCACAGCCTCACCCTCTACAAGGGGGCGGTGATTTGCGAAGCTCACAGCGTCTACCAGGGGTTGATCAGCGTGGACCATGACGCCCTCAACACCGACGCGTACCTGACCAACAACAACCTCGTTCTCGGTGATGAGGCGCAGGCGGACTCCATTCCCACCCTGCAGATCAACACCGACGAGGTACGCTGCAGCCACGGATCTACCACCGGAAAGCTGGATAGCCGCCACATGTTCTACCTGGAATCCAGGGGATACTCACCCGAAGAGGCGCGACACCTGCTTATTCAGGGGTTCTTCGAGGAGGTCCTGGCGGATTATCCGGAGGTCGTCATCGACGAGATTCACGACGTGGTAGAATCCCGCATCTGTGAATGCGATTAGTCCCGATAGAGGGTGACCGATGATGGCGCAGTGGCGGGAAGTGTGCAGGGAGGACTCTTTCAGGACAACCTTCAAGTTCGTTCATCGGCGGAAAGAGGTGGCTCTGTTCCGCCTGGTTGACGGCATATTCGCAACGGAGAACTCCTGCAGCCATGAGTACTCCCAGCTCAGCGAGGGGATGATCATGGGGGACGACGTCTACTGCCCCAAGCACGGTTCCCGGTTCGACATCCGCACCGGGGCGGTGAGAGACCTTCCGGCCACCCGGCCGGTGAAGACCTACCCCGTAAAAGTTGAGGATGGGGTGGTTTACGTCAAGATCTGACCAGGTGGGTGTGCAGACACGCCTCCTGGGCCCGGATGATGTCGGGACTGCCGGGGGGATGATCCGCGCCGGGCAACTGGTGGTCTTCCCTACCGAGACTGTCTACGGCCTTGGTGCCTGTGCAATCGACAGCAACGCCATTCGTGCGGTCTTTGCTGCCAAGGATCGTCCTGCCGATAACCCCCTGATCGTACACCTTGCCAGCGTCGATGAAGCTCTTGATGCGGTCCCCCGGGGTGAGGGGCTGCTGCGGGCCGCCCTTGAAGGGTATGCGCCGGGGCCGCTCACTATTGTCATCCCCGCTCCGTCGTGGGCGGTTCCGGAGGTCCGGGGTGGTCTGCCTACCATCGCCTTGCGCGTACCGGCGCTTCAGGTTGCCCGACAGATAATTGCTGCTGCGGGGGTGCCGGTGGCGGCGCCCAGTGCCAACCGCAGTGGGCGGCCCAGCCCCACCTCTGCAGTCATGGCGATGGCGGAGATGTCCGGTCGCGTCGCTGCTGTCGTAGACGGTGGCAGCTGTGCGTTGGGAATCGAATCCACCATTATCACCGCCGTGGCAGATCGGGAACTCGTTGTGCTGCGCCCCGGATCAATCTCAGCGGCGGAAATCGCTGCGCGGCTGGGGTGCCCGGTCCGGGGACGGACTACCCATGACGCTATCGCCCCGGGGACCCGTTATCGCCACTACACCCCGGTGATACCGGTGATCCTTGTTCCCTCCGAGCTGATGGCTCGTGCTGCCGCTGAGGCGCGTGGGCTGCCCGGCGGCGCCGGTACTGTGGTGCTTACGGCAGAGCAGTTCGACGGTTTCGCCGGGTACGCCGAGCAGCTGTATCGGGCGTTCTGGGAGGCGGAGCGGGCGGGGGCACCGTGTATCCTTGCGGAGCGACCTCCCCCGGGACATGACGAAGGGCTGGCAGACCGTCTTTACCGGGCCGCCTCGGCAGAGTACCGCCCGGGGGTGCTCAGCGAGGTTGTTCAGTACCCAGAAGGGTGAACCCGCCGGCGTGATCATCCATCCCGTCGATCTTCGTCTCCACAACGGTATTATGTTGGGTCCGGGCGCCTGGGGTAAACCGCACCGGCACGTAGTACCCGCTGAGCCCCGTCGCCGCCACCACGCCACCGGGAGTCTCCTCCAGCTTTTCCACCAGCACCTGCGCCGTGGAACCCACCAGTTGCCGTCGATAGCGCTGCTTCTCCCTGTCGGCCACCTCCTGCAGCAGCGTCGTCCGCCGTCGCCGCTCCTCCACCGGGACAGCCCCGGTCATTCGTTCCGCCCGGGTGCCGCTGCGCACTGAGTAGGGAAAGACGTGGACGTGGCCGAAGGTAAACTCCCTCACCGCGTTCAACGAGCGCTCGAAGTCGGCATCACTCTCCCCGGGGAACCCGGTGATCAGATCGGTGGTGACGTTGAACAGGGGATCCAGTGCGCGCAGGCGCTGGACCACCTCCCGATACGATTGGAGGGTATACATCCGCCGCATCTGCAGGAGGATCCGGTCGCTACCGCTTTGCAGGCACAGATGCAGGTGACGACACATCTTTTCGTGACGAAACAGATCAAGGAAGCGCTGGTCCAGTTGGTCCGGCTCCAGCGATGATATCCGGACCCGGAACGTACCGGGCAATTCGAGAATTCCGGCCACAAGGGCGGTGAAGTCCGCCTCCTCGTGGCGGTACCGGCTCATGTTGACCCCGGTAAGGACCAGCTCGCGGCTGCCTCTCAGCACCGCCGCCCGGGCTTCCTGAAGGACCGCCGCCGCTGCACGGCTGCGGGCGCGGCCGCGAACAAACGGTATAATGCAGAACGTACAGAAGTTGTCGCACCCTTCCTGGACTTTCAGGTTTGTCCGGGTATGAAAGATCTGCTTCGGAGGGGTATACCCGAAGGGGTCAGCGGAAAGGGTGTGAGGGTCCACCGTTTCACCGCGAAAATGAGCGTCCAGTACCTCCGGGATGGTGTTCTTGTGGTTGTTGTCGATCCAGTACCGTACCCGGTCATCCACTTCGGGGTGACTGTTGACAAAACACCCGGTGACGACCACCGGAGCCCGGTCCGCTCCCAGTCGCAGAGCGCGGTTGATGGTGTTACGGGTTTTGCGGTCAGCCTTGTTGGTGACGGTGCAGCTGTTGATCACGTAGGCGTCGGCGTCCTCCTGAAGGGGAACTACCCGGTACCCGTGATTCGCCACAGCGGTAGCGATCGCGTCGGTCTCGTACTGATTCAGTTTGCACCCCAGCGTCTCAAACGCCACAGTGCGACCCTTTCCGTGTCGCTCCGCCGGCGCCGTCACAGAGCGCTCCGGATCGTCGCGGCGATGGAAAGGGGGCGGACGTCCGTAACAGCGGCGCGGACAAACATGCCGGGATGGTACCCGTCGGCAACGGGCAGACGCACCGGGGTGCGTCCCTCGGTTTTCCCGCTGAAGAACCCGGGCTTGCGGTCGTACCCGTCCAGAAGTACCGTAACCTCCGTGCCGGCCAATCGGGAGTTGTGATCCAGGGCGGTGCGTTCAAGAACCTCGGTGAGGACGTGCAGCCGCCGGCGCTTCTCTTCCTGGGGAACGTCGTCGGCCCAGCGGGCGCTGGCCGCACCAGGCCGGGGTGAGTACTGGGCGATATACGCCATGTTGTAGCGAAACTCCTCCATCGCCTCCCGGGTGTGCTGAAACTGTTCTTCCGTCTCGCCGGTGAACCCGACGATGATGTCCGTGAAGAGGGTCGCCTCCGGAAGAATACGGCGGACACTCTCTACAACCCGGCGATAGCCGCTGAGGCGGTAGTTCCGGTTCATGCGGATGAGGACCTTGTCGTCGCCGCTCTGGATGGGCAGATGGATCTGGTTGGCCAGGGTGGGGTAGCGGGCGATCACCTCCAGAACGTCGTCACCCATGTCCCGCGGGTGGGGCGAGGTGAAGTAGATCCATACGTCGGCCCCTCGGGTTTCCTCGCCGATCCGGCGCAGCAGCTCGCTGAACCGCACTTCCTCGCTGCGCTGGTCCAGCCCGTAACTGTTGACGTTCTGACCCAGGAGGGTAATGGTCCGGTATCCCGACTCCACCAGCCGGCGTACCTCCGCGATGATCTCTCCGCTGGGACGGGAGACCTCCCGCCCCCGGGTGTAGGGAACGGCGCAAAACGTGCAGAACTTGTCGCACCCGTTCTGGATCGGCACGTACGCCTCGATGGTGGAGGTGTACGAAGGGGTGACCTGCCAGAACCCTTCCCGGATATCCGGGGTGTCCCCGAGAGGGGGGGGCGTGGGAGGTGCGGCAGGGGGCGGGGTGACCACCCCGTACTGCCGGATCATCTCCGGAACCTGGGGTAACTCGTTGATGGAGAAGAGCAGGTCAAAACGCTTGAGCAGCTTCTCCCGGTCTTCCGGAAGAATGCAGCCGGAGACAAAGGTGAGCAGGGGGCGCTTCGCTTTCCAGGTGTTCCACAGGTGTATCTTGCTGTACACCTTGTCGATAGCCCGCTGGCGTACCGAGCAGGAGATCACTCCCAGCAGATCCGCGTCTTCCTCGCGGTCGCAGCGGCTGTACCCCGCTTCCTCCAAAACAGTCATGATCCGTTCCGCGTCAGACTGGTTCATCTGACACCCCAGTGGGACAAGGTGGTAGCGCATCAGTAATACACCTCAGCGAAGAGGTGGGAATGAGGTACCCCATGCTCCTGGAGAATATCAAACGCTTCGTAAATCATGTCGCAGTTCCCGCACAGGTAATATCGTGCCTCCCGGTCCAGTCTGCCCTCAGCCGCTTCCTGCCGCAGATAATCGGTAACCCGACCACTGAAGTCACCGCCTCCGCCGCGGCTGACACAGGTAGTGATCCGGGAGCGGTCGTACCACTCGTACTCGTAACACTCGTCAACCCGCCGTATGCCGTGCAGCAGGCGGTATTCAAGACCGTCGCAGGCGCCGACAAAGCAATGAAACGGCGAGATTCCGGTGCCGGTGGCGATAAATACGTGCCGCTGTTCCCGCCACTGTTCGTCCAGGGTGAAAAAGCCAAAGGGTCCGTCAACGGAAAGGGGCGCCCCCGATCTCAGCCGGGCCAGTCTGGTGGTGACGTACCCGCCCTCAACCTCCTTGACGAGAATCTCCAGAGCACTTCCCCCGGGCGGGGAATAGATCGAGTACTCCCTCATGTGGATACCACCGCTCGGGCCAACACTGACATATTGACCGGGGGTGAACGGGATTCCGGGATCGACGGAAAACCGAAGGACAAAGGCACTGTCGCTGACGCGACGAAGGTGCTCAACAGAACAGCTGGCAGACACAATGAGACTCCTTACCGATGTGTACCCGAAGATGACTTCGCTGGTCAACAAATACACCGGTCCGGCCCTCAGAACAGACCGGTTGACTTGTCAAATTCGCCATGACTATATTGGTCGAAGTCCAACGACAACCACAACACCGTCAGGGGGAGTTTATGATCGCCGTTATCTTTGGGTCATCCACAATGAACACGGAGTTTGCCGCCCAGCGGGTTGTCAGGGCCTTCGGCTCCGATACGGCGGATTTGCATGATGTCAAAACCATATCCTCCTCGCTGATCGAGCGCCGACGTTCCATGGTCTTCATCACTTCAACCTGGGGAGCCGGGGATCTGCAGGATGACTGGGAGGCGTTCTTCCCGCAGCTGCAGCAGATGGACCTGACCGGAAAGATCTTCGCCCTTGTCGGCCTGGGAGACCAGGAAAACTATCCCGACTCGTTCTGTGACAGCATCGCTCTGCTGAATCAGTGCATTCTCCAGCAGGGGGGCATCGTTGTCGGTGAGACCAGCACGGAAGGGTATAACTTCAAGCACTCCCGGGCAGCCCGGGACCATACATTCGTCGGGCTTGTCCTTGATGAGGACAACCAGGCCGATCTGACCGATACCAGAATCAGGGACTGGGTCTCGACGGTTCGCCCCCTTCTTTCGTAGCATCCGCCAGCGGGAGCAGAACGGTAAAGCGACTGCCCCCGACCTCGCCCGGTTCATACGAGATGGTACCGTTCTGAACGTCGGCCAGCCGTTTGACAATTGCCAGTCCCAGCCCGTGAGAGGACTCCCCCGCAGTTGGGCGGGTACTCAGCCGGGAGAAGCTGCGAAAGAGCTTGTCCCGCTCCTCCTCGGGTATCCCCGCTCCCTCGTCGCTGATGGAAAAGCCTCCGGTTCCGCTTTCATCGTCCCGGACCAGGGCAACCTGGACGGTGCTGTTTCGGGGGGTGTACTTGATCGCATTGCTCAGCACATTGGAGACGATCTGGGCCAGGGCTCCCGGGTCGGCGTACAGGACAACCTCTTCTGGGGGACCTGCGTTTGCCGGGGCCAGGGTTACCGTCACGCCCTTTCGTTCCGCCGCCGCTCCCTGAAAGATAATCTGTTTCCTCAGAACCTCGACGATATCAATATTACCAAGAGCAAGTCGCAGACTGCCCGATTCAATCGCTCCCACGTCCAGCAGGTCTGTTATCAGGGTCATCATCCCGTGGGAACCCTCGTTGACCAGCTGCAGCAGATGTTCCTGCTCCTTGGTGACGGTGCCCACATGGCCCTCCAGCAGAAGTTCCATCACGCTGATTGTATTGGCCAACGGAGCCCGAAGGTCGTGGGCGGCCATCCCCACAAAGCGGTCCTTTGTCTCGTTCAACTCGTTCAGTCGTCGGATCCGCTCCAGATTCTCAACACTTCGCATGATGCGGCGAAAGAATTCCTCGTTCCAGAAGGGCTTGGAAATGAAATCGTCAGCGCCGGCCTTCAGCAGGCGGGCGGTTACCACAGCATCATTTCGGCCGGTGCACCCGATGATCGCCAGGGAGGCGTTGTCCCGACGTGCCCGCAGTTCCTGAATCAGGGTGTAGCCATCCATTACCGGCATGTCGTAGTCGGTGATGATCAGTTGAATCTCCGGGTGAGCGGCGAAGACATCAAGTGCCTCCTGACCGTTGGCGGCAGTATGGACGACAAAGCGGTAATTGGTGAGCAGACGCTCGTAATGCGCCCGGATCGCCGGGGAATCATCAACAGCGAGAACCGCAACGGAACGGTTCGCCAGAACCCGTCTGACCAGGGTGGAAATTTCCTGAATTGCCCGGGCATCGCTCTTCACGATGTAGTCGATCACCCCGCCGCGAATGCAATCCCGGCGGGTCTGTTCATTCACCTCGCTGGTGAAAACAACCGAGGGAATGCCCATGCGGGTAATCAGCGGAACGATTTGCCCCTCCATCGCATCGGGCAGTACCAGATCCAGAAGCGCCAGGACGTGTCGTCCCCCTGCGGCGGCAACGACGGTCTTCGCCTCAGCTGCTGAGGCTGCCTGGTCGATCTCCACATCCGGCATATCCGCAAGGGACTCGCAGATCAGGGAACGCATCAGCCGGCTGTCATCGACGACGAGAATACGGTTTGTCACGTCTCGATTATAGTATATACTCTCATCAGGTGCATCCGCTGGCCCAGAGGTGTTGTCACCGGCTCTGTCGCAGATGCTGCTTGACAAAAACCAGGTCCTCTGCTACCTTCCTGCGGGTCTGTACGAATGCCCTTGTAGCTCAGCTGGTAGAGCACATCCATGGTAAGGATGGGGTCATCGGTTCAAATCCGATCGAGGGCTCTGCGGGCGTGTGTCGGCTCCGCTCCCTAGGCCAGTAGCTCCAATGGTAGAGCGCCGGTCTCCAAAACCGGATGTTGTAGGTTCGAGTCCTGCCTGGCCTGTTGTTCGTTATGGAGCGAAGTCGTACTTTTTCGTTGTGAGGAGCGTCTGGTGGGAAAGTTAGTCGGTTTTTTCAAAAACAGTTACGCGGAACTGCGAAAAGTCACGTGGCCTTCTCGTGAAGAGGTGGGGTCATCGACCTAGGTGGTCCTGGTCTCGGTCCTGATTTTTGCAGTTATCCTGGGTCTGCTGGACTACGTGTTCCTCGCTGGAATTGATCTGTTATTCTAATGGCCAAAAACTGGTACGTTCTGCATACCTACTCAGGGTACGAAAACAAGATCGAACGAACGATTCGCATGCTCATGGACGAGGGAAAGCTGGGCGAGGCGGTGATTGATGTCAAGGTTCCCGCTGAGCAGGTTGAAGAGCGCAACAAGGACGGTAAAAAACGGATCGTCAGCCGCAAGTTCCTGCCGGGCTACATTCTCATGGAGATGGACCTTCCCGACCTTGGCTGGAAGGGAGTCGTCTCGGAGATCCGCCGGATAAACGGTGTCACCGGATTTGTCGGATCCGCCCCCGGGTCAAAGCCCCATCCCATTTCGCAGGAAGAAGCCAGAGCGATCCTGCAGAAAAGCGGTGAAATCAAGGGCGACCGAATGCAGCGTTCCCGGGATACCTTTGTTGCCGGAGAGACCGTTCGGATTGTGGAGGGGCCCTTCAATACCTTCACCGGCACAGTTGAAGAGGTGCATCAGGAGAAGGGCAAGCTGCGCGTTATGGTTGGTATTTTCGGGCGTTCCACCCCGGTGGAACTGGATTTTGGACAGGTAGAAAAGCTATAGTTTCGATTCTGCGTCCGGAACGGCACACGCCGTTCTGGTGGGAGTCGTTTCACCCTCGGGCAGAAGCGACGCTCGAACCACAAAGGAGGCCGTAATGGCTAAAAAGAAGATCGTGGCGCAGATCAAGTTGCAGGTTCCCGCCGGAAAGGCCACTCCAGCCCCCCCGGTCGGTCCCGCTCTTGGTCCGCATGGTGTCAGTGCTCCACAGTTCGTGCAGCAATTTAACGATGTCACCAGAAACTTTGAACCGGGACTGACCATTCCTGTGGTGATCTCCGTCTTCTCGGACCGATCGTTCACCTTCATTACCAAGACACCCCCGGCGGCTGTTCTTATTCGCCGTTCCGTCGGCATCGCCAAGGGGTCTGCCGAGCCAAACAAGACAAAGGTCGGCACCATCACCCGGGCGCAGCTTGAGGAGATCGCCAACACCAAAATGGAAGATCTGAACGCCAACGATCTCGAAGCGGCAGTGAAGATCATTGCCGGTACCGCCCGCAGTATGGGCGTTGTGGTGGAGGGCTGAGATGAAACGAGGAAAGAAGTACGAACAGGCGATCGGCAAGGTTGATCGGCTGAAACAGTATCCTGTTGAAGAGGCAGTCACCCTGGTGAAGTCTCTTGCGTTTGCCAAGTTCGACGAGACCATTGAACTCTCGATGAACCTGAACCTGAAGAAGAGTCAGACCGTACGGGATACTACGGTACTGCCCCATCAGTTTACCGGTGAAAAAAAGATTCTCGTATTTGCCAAGGGCGACAAAGCTGAAGAGGCCCGAACCGCCGGGGCAACGTTTGTCGGTGACGACGACCTCATTGAGAAGATTCGCGGCGGCTGGCTGGATTTTGACGTTGCCGTGGCAACGCCGGATATGATGAAGGATGTGGGGCGCCTCGGCCCGATTCTTGGTCGCCGGGGGTTGATGCCCAACCCCAAGACACAGACGGTAACCATGGATATCGCCGCAGCGTTGCAGGAGTTGCGACAGGGGCGGGTAGAGTTTCGCTCCGACAAGACAGGTGTTGTCCATATCGCCGTTGGAAAGGTATCCATGGAGCCCGCGCAGGTTGTTGAGAACATCAATCTGGTCATCAAGGAAGTGGAGCGACGTCGCCCCCCTGAAGCGAAGGGTGCGTTCGTCAAGACTGTTGCCGTTTCCTCAACGATGGGCCCGGGAGTCCGGGTTATGACAGGAGAACAGGGATGAAACAGGATTATCAGACACGGGTAAACGAGAGCAAGGTCGGGTATGTTGACGCCCTCAAGGAAATGTTTTCCGGTGCCAACGACTACGTCTTTACTGACTATCGTGGTCTGACAGTTGAGCAGATCACTGTCTTGCGCAGTAAGCTGCGGGCACTCAGCGCCGATTATCGTGTGGTGAAGAACAGCTTCGCCAAGATCGCGTTCCAGCAGATGGACAAGCCCAGCGTGGGTGAGTACCTGGTCGGGCCAACCGCGATCGCGCTGGCGGAGAAGGACTCCGCGCCGGTAGTCAAGGTCCTGATCGACTTTGCCAAGGAAGCACCGACGTTGCAGGTCAAGGGCGCCCTGGTGGGCGACCAGGTCTACGACGCTGCTCAGGCGCTGGCGTTCAGTAAGCTGCCCAGTCGGGAAGCACTGATATCCCAGCTCATGAGTGTGATGCAGGCACCGTTGCAGAACTTTGTCTATGCCGTCAACGGAGTACCCACCAAGCTGGTCAGAACGTTGCAGGCCGTGGCGGATCAGAAAGCGGCGGGCTGAGAAATATCGTGAACTATCCGGCGTTAGTCTTCGACGCAAGTTGCCAACTATCGCCGGCAAAATAACAGGAAAGGAGAAGATAATATGGCAGCGATTACCAAAGAGGACATCCTCGAAGCGATTGCAGGAATGACCGTGCTCGAAGTGAGTGAGCTGGTCAAGATGATGGAGGAGAAGTTCGGCGTTACTGCGGCGGCCCCTGTGGCAGTTGCGGCGGCTGGCGGAGCGGCTCCTGCAGGAGAAGAGGCAGCGGAAGAACAAACTGAGTTCGACGTTATCCTCAAGGGTGTCAAAGAAGGAGCCAAGATCGGCGTTATCAAGGCGGTCCGTACTGTGGTCAGTGGACTCGGGCTCAAGGAAGCGAAAGAACTCGTTGAAGCAGGCGACAAGCCCGTTCGCGAGGGCGTTTCCAAGGACGAAGCCGCCGAAATCAAGAAGACCCTCGAGGAAGCTGGAGCTGAAATCGAGATCAAGTAGCGCCAAACGGCCGTATCTACTCAGGGAATTCTCTTACGCCACCGGTGTGCATCCACGCCGGTGGTGTGTTTTTGTCTAATGTTATTGGTCGGGAGGGTATCACATGTTTGACAGAGATCAGACTATCAACAGGGTCGAGATCGGCACCGCCGGTCCCAGCGTCATGGAGCTTCCGGACCTGGTTGATATTCAGCTTTCGTCGTATGAGCGTTTTTTGCAGCGCGAGCGCATGCTCGCCGGTGAACCTCCGTTGAGCCAGGGTTTACAGGAAGTTTTCGAGACGGCCTTTCCGATAGAAAGTCCTTCCGGAGACATGCGCGTAGAGTATGACCACTACCTGCTGGACGAGGGAAACATCAAGCTCTCGGAAGTGGAGTGCAAGAGCAAAGGTGCCACCTACGCGGTGCCGGTTAAGGCTCGGATTAATCTGATTTTTCTTGAAACCGGCGAGATTCGTCAGAAGGACATCTACATGGGTGACCTTCCGCTGATGACTGAGCGCGGTACATTTATCATAAACGGTGCTGAACGGGTGGTGGTCAGTCAGATCCACCGCAGCCCTGGAGTGATCTTCTCCCATGACAAGGGCGTATACAGCTCACGGATCATCCCGTATCGCGGCAGCTGGCTGGAGTTCGAGATCGACCAGAAGCGGGATCTTATCTATGCCAAGATCGACCGCAAGAAGCGTATCCTGGGTACACTGTTTCTCCGGGCGCTTGGGTACGACACCCGCGAAAAGATCATCGATCTGTTCTATGCCCAGGAAGAGGTGGCTCTGTCAGTGGAGCGTTCTGACCGGGAAGAGCTGGTGGGGCGTGTCCTGGCCCGCAAGATTGTGGCGGCTGAGGAGGACGGAAACCAGCGGACCCTCTATCGAGCGGGAGACAAACTGCACCCCCACGACCTCGATGAGATCTCCCTGCTGGGGATCAGGACTCTGGTACTGGTGGACGAAGCGAACCAGAACTCGCTTCACGCGGATATTATTCTGAACTGTTTTGAACGGGAAGAATCTCGTTTCACCGGTGAAGACTCCAGCCAGGACGAACCCTCCCGGGAGGACGCGATTACCGCAATCTACGCGGTGCTTCAGCCGGGCGAGCCGATCACGATGGAAGGTGCCGAGAAAGACTTCCAGAGCATGTTTTTTTCCTCCCGCCGGTACGACCTTGGGAGGGTCGGTCGATACAAACTGAACAAGAAGTTTGACTACCCTGAACCAACCGAAGAGTACATCCTCACACGTGACGATATCGTCAATACGATGCGCTTCCTCATCAAGGTGTATATCGGTGAGGAGAACGTTGATGACATCGATCACCTCGGGAACCGGCGCGTGCGCTCCGTTGGGGAACTGCTGGCCAACTCCCTGAAGACGGCGTTCAGCCGCATGGAACGGATTGCCCGGGATCGCATGTCACTGAAAGAGACCGAGACGATCAAACCTCAGGACCTGATCTCGATCAAGCCGATTGTCGCTGCGGTGAAGGAGTTTTTCGGCTCCTCCCAACTCTCCCAGTTCATGGATCAGGTGAATCCGCTCTCCGAGTTGACTCATAAGCGGCGCCTCAACGCTCTCGGGCCGGGGGGGCTCTCCCGGGACAGGGCCGGATTCGAGGTGCGGGATGTTCACTACACCCATTACGGACGAATGTGTCCCATCGAGACTCCGGAAGGACCCAACATCGGTCTCATCGTCTCATTGGCCAACTATACCCGGGTCAACGAGTACGGATTCCTGGAGACGCCGTATCGCCGGGTAGAGAAGGGAAAGGTAACCCGCAAGATCGAGTATCTTTCTGCCATGGACGAAGAGAAGTCGTTCATAGCCCAGGCCAACGCACCGATCTCCCTGCAGGGCGATTTCCAGACCAATCTCATCTCCGTGCGCAAAGGCGGTGACTACAGCACCCGCCCGCCGGAGCAGATTCAGTACATGGACGTATCTCCCAAGCAGATCATCAGCGTCAGTGCCTCGTTGATTCCCTTTCTGGAGCACGATGATGCCAACCGCGCCCTGATGGGTTCAAACATGCAACGCCAGGCGGTACCGCTTGTGTTCCCTGAGCCCCCCCGGGTGGGAACGGGCATGGAGATAAAGACCGCCTATGATTCGGGTGTACTCATCAAAGCGCGCCGGGCTGGCACGGTGGTTCATGTCACCAGCACCAGGATTCTCATCGATCCGGACGAGAAGAGCGGACCCCAGGATCAGGATACCTACGATCTGGTAAAATACCAGCGGACCAACCAGGACACCTGCTACATCCAGAAACCCTTCGTCACCCTGGGACAGAAGATCCAGGCCGGACAGGCGATAGCCGACGGCCCGGCCACCTTCAAGGGCGAGCTTGCCCTGGGACGAAACATTGTGGTCGGGTTTGTCCCGTGGAACGGATACAACTACGAGGACGCGATTCTCATCTCCGAGAAGGTGGTCAAGGAAGATATTTTTACCTCGATCCACATCAAGGAATTCACCATTGATGTTCGGGAAACCAAGCTGGGGCCTGAGAAGATAACCGCTGACATACCCAACGTGAGTGAGCGTTCTCTTGGCAAGCTTGACGGCGAAGGTGTTGTCAGAGTCGGAGCAAAAGTTGTTTCCGGTGACATTCTGGTGGGCAAGGTGACTCCCAAGAGCGATACCGAAACCACACCGGAATTCAAGCTGCTGAACCAGATCTTCGGTGAGAAAGCGAAAGAGGTCCGGGATACTTCCCTGAAGATTCCTCATGGCGTTGAGGGCACGGTCATTGACGTGCAGCGGCTGCGACGCAGCGAGGGTGATGACCTTCAGCCGGGGGTTGAGGAAGTGGTGAAGGTTCTGGTTGCGACGAAGCGGAAGCTGCGGGAAGGCGACAAGATGGCGGGGCGTCACGGTAATAAGGGCGTCATCGCCCGGGTTCTTCCGGAAGAGGATATGCCCTTCACCGAGGACGGAACTCCCGTGGATGTGTGCCTCAACCCGCTGGGTGTTCCCAGTCGTATGAACCTTGGCCAGATTCTGGAGACGGAGCTGGGCTGGGCCGCACTCGGCCTGGACGAGTGGTACGCCACACCGGTGTTTGAGTCCGCCACCAACGAACAGATTGAAGAGCGCCTGCGGGCTGCCGGGTTGGACGTTTCCGGGAAGAGCGTTCTCCGGGACGGTCGCACCGGCGAGCCTTTTCAGAATCCGGTGATGGTCGGGGTCATGTACATGATCAAGCTCCACCACCTTGTTGATGACAAGATGCACGCACGGTCCACCGGCCCGTACTCACTGGTAACGCAGCAGCCTCTGGGCGGTAAAGCGCAGTTCGGCGGACAGCGACTGGGTGAGATGGAGGTCTGGGCACTTGAGGCGTACGGCGCGGCCAACACCCTGCAGGAGCTTCTTACCATTAAGAGTGACGACATGAACGGTCGGGCCAAGATCTACGAGAGCATCGTCAAAGGGCTGCCCGCAACTGCCGCAGGTGTTCCCGAGTCGTTCAACGTTCTTGTTCAGGAACTGCGCGGGTTGGGCCTGGACATGTCAATTTTTGACTCGAAGGGAAAGCAGGTACCTCTCACAGAGCGTGACGAGGAACTGATCAACCGCCAGGGCAGCAACTTCTAAGGAGCGTGGCCGATATGCGAGACATTCAGGATTTCGACAGTATAACGATAAA